>DASYWW010000012.1 GCA_035935655.1 Candidatus Bathyarchaeia archaeon | reverse complement strand
ACGCCAGTGTCACTAGGAGAGATTCTACGCGAAGCGATTCTATTTTACGAATGAGATGAGGGCCCTGGCACCTCTACACGCTATTCGCCGCTCCCAGCGGACTAACCTCCAAGTCCGCCGCGAGCGGGCAATACCTCGACTAAGAATGCAGAGAAGGCTGAAATCTCTTACTATACGCTTCCTACTTTGAAGACTTCTTCTTACTCTTCTTCTTCGCCGGCATCTATTTTTTCACCCAATCCGACTCTTCCAACCTTCCTTAAGATGCCTCTGTACTGGAAATCGTCATGGCCAATTCTCGAGTAGGTTGGAGTTCGGGGAAACTGGTTCTGCAGAATTCTTGTTTGCGAGAGATGGAACAACTAGCGTGGCAACCGAGCTAGTTGTGATCTGAAAAGGTCCGTTTAGTGGGGCCGAGCGATGGCCTTTACAGTGTTATTCTTCGGGTCTTTCTTTCGGACCTGCGCTCAAGCTTGGGAAGTTTCACTTCGAGAATGCCTTCAGCCATTTTTGCCGATACTTTTTGTGTGTCTATGCTTTCGGCAAAGCCTATGTTTCGGCGGAATGTGGAGAAAGCTCTTTCCCTGTGCAGATAGGTTTTTCCCTGCTCCTCCGTCTCCACGTTAGATTCAGCGGCCAACGACAGCTCGTTTGTGCCAGCTTGAATGTTCAGGGTTTCCTTCTTCAGCCCTGGGAGCTCTGCTTTCACGACGTATTCGTTGTCGGAGTCGATAACGTCGACGTAAGGTATTCGCGTTGGCAGTTCATATTCAACAGGCCACTCGAATCCCCGGAATGGGTCCCAAGGGATGAGGGTCATTGCTTCTAACAACTTGTCCACTGGATGAGTAAGACTCGATGGAGGTTGTTTTACGGCAAGCGCAGGCTTATTCGCCTTCGCAACCGCTTTTGGTACAGTTTTCTTTCTGGATGTGAGAGCTAAGGTCATTAGGAGGTCACCCTAATTGCCTGATTCCGGCCGTGGACAGGGGTCCGTGGGACCGGTTTCAAAGTAATCTTGAGCTGATGGGCTTCTCTCCGAAAACTGGGGACACGATCGTGGAGGAGTCCTGGGCTGATCGTCGCCCAGACGTCGGTCGGGAAATTCATATTGGTTAGCATTGCTATTCTTCCTTTTGTTACTACCATGTAATAGCTGTTACTCGCTTATAAGACTTTTAACTAGGGCAGATCACCGACTTAGCGGCAGGCACTCTGCGCACTCTCAACAGTGCTGCGGATCTTGCATTTCGACAAGAATAGTCTTACGCTCAGTTACCCTCAACAAGCTGAATCATATTATCATGCGGAGCTCAGCAACCCATTTTATAGGACCACCTGGAGAATCCCGTGGTCATGCAGGTGAGTAGCCTGAGACCTAGAGGGGTCAGGACCCTAGTGGTTCTCGAAGGTTTGACCGGACTTTTGATATTGTTGGTTGGAGCTTTGCTGATAGATCTTCAACTCTTCGGCCTTACGGCTCCGGGGGGTTCGGGAACGTTTACCGCGATAGGGGCGGTTGAGATCGTACTGGCATTATTGTCATTCGCTGCGGCTGGTGGACTGTGGATGCGGGGGAGATGGTCGCGGCCTCTTGCGATGGTGCTTGCCGCGGTTTCGGTATTGTTCAACGCGGCGCTGATAGGCATTGCGGCGACACTTACGGGAGGGACCGTGTACCCGGCGGGAGCGACCGTCTTGCTCATTCTTATCAATGATATCATCCTGGCCGAAATGCCTGTTGCGTATCTTGTTACAAGACCGCGCATTAGAGCTTACATTGGGAGAAGTGCTCCGGTAAGCCCCTAGGTCTTAGGGTCGCCGGTGGTAGGTCTCCACTTAGGTCTCCTTTTTTGACTTTAACGCTTCAAGCTCTGCCTTCAGAGCTGCTATCTCTTCCTCTTTCTCTGCTAATGCTCGTTCAAATGCCTCTACATAGCCGGAGACTTCGATCTCAAGTTGGGGGATGATGGTTCTGGATATCACGGGTAGCTCACTCATCTTTGTTCGAGTCAGTTGCTCGACTAGTTGCCTGATTCTCTCAAGATATTTCCTTACGCTCTCGGATGGTTCGAACAGCTTCCTCAACTGGGCTTGACGCCTCAGCATCATTTCGTTGACTTCTGTTATTCTTTGGACAGACTTGTGCATCTCGTCTGTCGGCTCTGTAACCTTCATTATCTCTTTCAGTTTACGATTCGCCTGTTCGACCGCCACGAAAAGTTGGGGGTCAACGAATGGTGGCAATGTGGGCTTCTTTTCGTCTTCCTTTTTCCTTTCAGTCATAACCGATTCATTCACTTGCCCTGATTCAAAGTTCTTTCGGTCTCTCGATATGGTAGCCTCTCGTTTTGACAAAGGAAAAATGGCGAGTCCACAAGGGGTTGCCGTGGCAGGCCGATTCAGAGCTCCAATCCCACGCAGATGTCAAACGGACTTCAAGCCGGACTCCCTTAGAGTTGTAGGATGCTGACTGTTTCCTGTACCGGCTGGACACGTCCTGGGTTTCGAGTTGCAATTATCTTCGTAGTAACGGTCCTGGCGCGAGAGAGAGTGCTAGAAGGGAAAGGCCATGCTCACGCCTAGATATGAGACTGATTATCTGGCGATTAGACAGTGTCCCAAGTGTGGCTCGATGAACCGTCATGAGAACGGTGTTTGTGCGATATGCGGAGCTACCCTTCCAGAGCTGCTAGCTGACATGAGACAACAGTATGGGGAAGATCCGCTGTTTCCTCAGATCGTCGACGAGCTATCCACCAAGCTGGGACTTGAGGATCATCCTAGCGAGGCGTTCTACAAGCCTACCTACTGGATATTCAAACGCTCGAAGCTGGTTCAGGTGACACACGATCAAGAAATGTGGGTACCCTCCCGCAACAGCTTCCAGGTTTCGGCGACCGAGCTTCCAGTCGATCCCTCCTATCCCGAGATTATCGGCAAGACAATGCTCATCTCGCCGCTGCTCGGCGGGCGTCTGCAAGTGGAAGAGTGGAGGCCAATCCTAGCTGCCCCGCTGATATTCTACAAGAAACTCAAAGGCGCTCGATCTCGCGGACTTGCGTGGAGGCTCGCACTCATTATCCTAACTCCCATACTCCTGCTTCAACTAACGTCTTCACTCCCACTGAATTCCTCACAGCCAATCATACAAGCTGCACTGATCGGTGGAGGTCTATGCTTCTTCGCTCTATTAGCGATAAGCTACTCCTTCTTCCGCCGACGGATGATTTTGCGCGCGGATTCTATGGTCGCAAAACTTCTAGGGCGAGAATCCTTGCTTGCTGCATTGAACAAGCTTGAATCGCTCAGAGAGCATGACAAGCAGGCAAACATCGGCTGGCCCAGTCGGAGCATAACGAAGAGGATAGAATATCTCAACGCTCACTTCTGAGGCAAGGGAGTGCAATCCAAGATGCTGAGAGGATTATTCTCACATCTTCCATGCTCTTCAATCATCTACGGTGGAGGTACGTCCGTTTCTTGCTCTGGTTTCATGTCTCGCGCGAGGATCAGCAGGACTATTCCAAGAATCATGAGAGCGATGCCGGAAACGAATGCGAGAAAGCCTACCGCCGCATACCACTGGTATGGTCCAGGGACGCAACCACTTACTGGACAAGTTGTTACCCCGGAGCCGCCGAGTAAGGCGACAAGAAACAACAAGAATCCCAAGACAATGAGCGCGAACTCAAGTGTCTGAAGGGTGTGTTTGTCAAATCTCAAGCTGGACCCGACTCATTCATTTTTCCCACAGTTATGATCACGTTTCCCTTTTTCTTGCCCGTGTCGACGTACCTGTGAGCCTCTGCGGTCTCTTCCAGTGGATAGCGTCTATCTATCACCGATACGATCCCGCCTTTTTCGACAAGCTCTTTGAGCATCCATAGATCTTCTGCTCGGCCTGTTCCACCAAAGATTACCTTCTTGCTGGTTCTCCGTGAAACCCATCCTCCCCGAATCATATGCGACAGTCTCGGGTTTCCCAGGAGGTAGCGTCCATTTTGTTTTAGCGATCTTAGGCTGCGTGAAAACGAGCTCGTGCCAATCACGTCAAAAATCACATCATAGGTCTCCCCGTTTCTGGTGAAGTCGGCCTGCGTGTAATCGATAACGTGGTGTGCACCAATCGACCGTAACATGTCCAGTTTCCCGGTGCTGTCCACGCCGGTCACTTCTGCCCCGTAGTACTTGGCAATCTGCACCGCGTACGTGCCGATGCTTCCACCCGCACCATTGATCAAGACCCTCTCTGCACTCTGCACATTTCCCTTCCTAAACAAACGCCAGGCCTCAAGCCCTCCGACCCCAAGGGTCGCGGCTTCATCATAGCCCATATTGGCAGGCTTATTCGCTAACACCCCTCCTTCACGCAGACAGATGTACTCGGCGTAGCCACAAAGATGGAAACCGGTCCAGGCAAAAACCTGGTCTCCCTTCCCAAACATCTTCACAGCGCCACCTACTGACTCAATTTCCCCGGCCACCTCCTGCCCCAGTATCTTCATCCTCGGTCCCCTGAAACCAAATCCTACTCGCACAAGAGGCTGAGACAACAAAGGAAACCTGAGACTCCGCAAACCAACGTCCCCCGCCGTGACAGTAGTCGCATGAACTCTGATCAGTACCTCATTCTCCTTGGGAGAAGGTTTCTCTATCTCCTTGAGCTGAAGAACCTCAGGAGGCCCGTACCTTGTGCATACAATCGCTTTCAATTCGAATACCTACAGCTATTTGATCTAGTCCCACGAGTTTGTTTCTCTACGATAAGTATCAGCCGCTGATATATCGGCCTGGAATATTATCGACTCCCGAAATTATCTTTTCTCGAAACTTCCATTAAATGCAGCATGACGCTGATTGAGGGTCGGGTCAACAAGGGTTGGTTCGGCAAGCTATCAGAATCGCCGTTCTGTTCATCCTAGTTCTATCCTCGATATCGATGTTGAGAGGGGTTCACGCTGCTAATCCTGGCTCTGGAACCCTCGATACAACCAATCAATCTCTCACATGGACCGGAGCAAACTATGTTACAGCGGCCAATGCAGACCCCTCGACATGTCCACCTAGCGCTGACCCGTTGAACGTTCTCTGCGACCACTTCTTCCTTAACATCAACCTCGCCAGCAACTTCTGGACAACTCATACCGGCACAGTCACGATAACGATCACCTGGCCGAGCGGCTCCAACGACTTCGACCTCTACATCTACCGCCAAAGCGACGGCCAACTAGTCGGCTCCTCAACCCTCGGAGGAGGCGAGACACAAGAGCAGGTTGTCCTCGTCAGCCCTATACCTGGCATGTACGAGGCTCGAATTACTCCCTTCCTAGTCACAATGTCCTCCTACTCCGGTTCCGCAGCCCTCTCCTTCACCAATGGCGGCCCGGTCCCCAACCCGACCTTCCCCACAGGCGGCCTCTCCTTCGGACCAGCCACAATTGTCGACCCTCAGCGGACAGAGGGAGAACCATTAGTTCACATCGACCAGTTTGGGAACATCTGGGAATCAGGACCTTGGGGCTTCAGCACCGGCCAAGGCTTTGTCGCAAAATCCACAGACCAGGGCGATAGCT
Source organism: Candidatus Bathyarchaeia archaeon (assembly GCA_035935655.1). NCBI lineage: Archaea > Thermoproteati > Candidatus Bathyarchaeota > Bathyarchaeia (SeqCode) > Bathyarchaeia archaeon. The sequence goes on along the minus strand of DASYWW010000012.1, from coordinate 238,650 downwards.
TCCACATCGTCTCGCCAGACGGGCTGAGACCCAACATCACACCAGTCGGAGGTGGAGACTCCGACATCATAACAGACGATCAAGGATTCGCCTACTTCGCAGACCTAGAAGGTCTCGGAAACGTCGCCGTCGCAGTCACTAACGACGGAGGAAACAACTGGAAAACACAACTCGTCGCCGCACAAAACACTGCCGTCGATCGACAATGGCTCGCAGTAGACAACGGCCCGACCTCAGCGTCGTCCGACAACACGATCTTCCTTACTTACCGTCAGGCTGTCCAAGGCTCCCAGATACTTTCCTCACCAGGTTCGACTGGCACAACCGATGTGACAGGAGGACTGGTTTTCACAAACGCTGGAACAGGAACGGTCCCACAATTCGTTGCTACTGGTGCCCCATGCGGACGCCTAACCTTCGACCCTGTCCTACGCTACCTCTACCTGCCCTGCCTTCGATCCGACCATGTCGAAATCACCAGAGCGCACGTCAACCTGAGCCAGAGAACCGGCCTAACCTACACCACCCTCGCAGCGCCGGTCAGTCCTGGAGGAGCAGTAGGACACCTATTCGCCTCCCTAACGACAGACCAGGCAGGAAATGTCTACGTCGTCTGGGTAGACACAAAGAACAACAACGTCTACCTCAGCAGCTCCACCAACGCGGGCAACACCTGGTCCACTCCACTACAGGTCAACGGGGACCCAGCGAATACCAACATAATGCCTTGGGCAATAGCCGGAATATCTGGTACCGTCGACATCGTCTTCTACGGAACCAGCACTCGGGGGGACCCAAACTCATTCCCGTCATGGCTCAACAACCGCCAAGCAGCAACCACGGTCAAATGGTTCCCCTACCTGGTCCAAGTCCAAGGCGCGACGACTACGCCTACAATCTACCAGGTCCAGGCTAGCGAGCATCCCACAGATTATGGCCAGATATGCACTCAAGGCCTAGGCTGCACGGTCTCAGGAGGAGACCGCACACTCGCAGACTTCTTTTCAGTAGCCATTGACGCCAACGGCGCAGCCCGCATCATCATCAACGACCTCACAAACCAGCACCACGGGGCAGCGTTGTTCGAGCTTACGCAAACAGCAGGCCCGTCAGCAATCGGAACAACACTTACACCTGCAAATCCAAACATCGCCACCGGCGTAACTGATCCAGCAGGCGACGCCCAAGTGCCCCACTACTCCCCGGCAGGAGCAGGCGCCAACCAGCAAGCGCTAGACCTATTGTCAGCTCAGCTCTCACGCCCAGACATCTCCCACCTCACCGTGACACTTCAGCTAGCGAACCTCGCCTCCCTCCTGCCGCCCACAGGATCCAACGGGATAGTTTGGCTGACCAGATGGCAGTTCCTCTCAGCAGGAGACGGGGGCGAAGAGAGCTACCGAATCTTCTACATGGGAGCTAATAGCACAGCGGGCCAGACCCCAATATTCTTCGCAGGCTCCGGCACATCTGCAGCCCCAACCACTGGAATACCTCCAGGCGATGGATGCGTCACAACTTCCCCGCAGAACTGCAAGATTATCGTCTACCCGAACGAGAAGGTTGAGACAGGCACCATCAACACGTTGACGGGAATCCTCACGATAACCACTCCACTAGCCGATATCGGAAGCCCCATTCTTGGTGACACTCTGTTCAGCGTGACAGCCCTAACCTTCGGTCACATAACTCACAACCCCATTCTCCAAGACGCCGACGCGACGCGCGCCTTCGACTATGTTCTAGGCCAGACCACCATGCCTACCAACTGCCCAGCGGGTACCACGTGCAAAGTAACAGGGGGAGGCTTCATCTTCGTCGACCAGCAACAAAACCATGGAAGCTTCAGCATCGAGGTAAAGGTCGACCAGTCTGGAAGAATCAAAGGAAAGGTCGGCTACCAAGACCACGCAACGGGTCTTGATTTCAGAACAGCTCTGATAACCTCGGCCTTCTTCAATGGCAACACCGTAACGATCCAAGGAACAGGCACAGCTAACGGGACTACAACCAACTTCCAGATCACCGTCCAAGACAACGACAACCCAAGCGGGCAAGACACCTTCTCTATCCAACTCGGAACAGGATACTCAAAGTCCGGAGTCCTCCAGGGAGGAACCATAGAGATTCACTAGCCCACCTCAATCTCGCTCATACTAGTTTTCACCCCTTGCTCGGCGAGGCATAAGACAGTCCGGAACACGTTTTTTTCACTGAGCTAGTCAATCTTCCAGCTCAGGGAATTGGATGCATGGCGGCCGCATTTTCGGGATCATGGATAGGAAGATGATGATCCCATAGCCTATCATAGTGTAGAGCAGGACGTCGATCCAGAAACCATCCCATATGATCGAGTAACACCAGCCCGCCCGAATACCTGGAAACAGTATCAAGATCCCGAGGCCGCACGCTCCAACATAGGCGGCAGGAGATCCGGACCATGCATTCATGTTCGCAAGAGCGAGAAGAAGGAGTACTATCGCAAATGGCACTGTGATGTAGGAGTACATCAATACCTCCAGTCTGATTGGCCCAGACTTTCCACGGTCAGCCTTTGGCATGTTCGCCGAGGAAAGCATCCCTGTCGTGGAGACCATTATGATGCCGAAGGAGAAGAGTCCTAGCCCGAGGAAAAGTGGGAGATAGGGGGGTGTGCGTAAGTGTTTACGCAATATCCGCCGCAGTAGGTGTTGGCGATGAACGACCCTGTAAGTCCGTGCCACAGAACAAGACCGAAGAGTAAGATGCCTAGCGCGACTGATGCTAGCCCTATGTTCCTCAGGGTCTCCGAGCCCGAGAACAATCTTCGTCCCAGAACTGTAGAGAGTTTTCCGGTATTAAATCGAACCAGAACCAAGCCGTACAGTTAGCTAGAATTTCCTGAGATCGGGTCCACTCAGATCTTCCTGAAAAATGGATGCCGCTCGTTCGCAGGATTAGTCCGGAGAAGCTATATCCGCTCATCCAAATCAATTCTTACCTGCCTTGGTGCTCTCATTTTCTTCCCATCAACATCGTTCTATTTTCAGAGCTCAGAATATTCAGGAACGTACAGGTGCATCAGACCTGAAGGGTTCAAACAAATTGTATCCATTTGAAAACACTAATCTGGGCTAGATTCTACGAGTATTTCGCCTGACGAAGGTTTCCGGGTAGTGATCTAGTCGTCGCGCGTGGGTTGAACTTTGATTACTGCAATGGATCCTGTTCCACTGATTGCCAGGTTTGTAATGTAAAGCTGGCTTCCGCGGAATGCAAGATTGGATGGATTGTTAAGTTGTTCTTGGGTCGTATCTATGGATAATTTTTGCGTGAATCCGTTGCTTGCTATTGTGTAGAGTGAGTTGGTAAATGGGGAAGTGACGTACAAGAGTCCCTTGCCACTGAACGCTATGCCATCTGGCCCGGGAATATCTGCAAATTTCGTTATAGCGCCGGCCTTCGCGTCTTCTCCAATCGCGATCTTCACGACTATGTTTTGTCCGACGTTTGTGACGTAGAGGGCTGTCAGTCTCTCGTTGAAAACGAGATCGTTCGATCCCAGAGTTAGGCCCACACCTGGTATGGGAGCTGGTGCCAGTAATCCGCCAGATGCGAATGTTGACACCGTTCCATCGGGCGTGACCTTGGAAACGCTTCCTGCTATTAGATCAGTTACGAAGAAGTTTCCATGCGTATCGACAACGATACCGTTGGGTAGTGCAAAGCCCGACGCGAATGTTGTAACTCTCCCAGTTTCCACGTTTACTTTGACCACTGAGCCTTTGCCGGAGGCGAGGTTTCCCGCAACGGTGACAAGCGTTCCGTCGTCCGTGAATAATAGTTGTCCGACCTGGGGAAGGCCGGATATTGTAAATAGCTTTGCCAGCGTCCCGTCTTTGCTGTAGACGAGAATTGTTCCATCGGACGCTGTGAAGCTGAATGTCCCAACGTAAAAGTGGTCATCATGGATGACAAGCCCCTCCGCACCTAGGCCAGTCGGCAGAGTGACGAGGTGGCGCAGTACGAGCGCGTGTTGCTTTTCTCCAGCTGCGACCGTTACTGCTGGAAGCGAGGCTAGTGCTAGAAGCATGAGGACTATGATCGTGGTCCGCATAAACTATCGGCTCATGCATTGGGCGTTCAGTTAATAAGAATTCCGGGCGTAGCTGTGGATAGCTCAGAGAAGTCTGGCGAAATGTATAATCCTGTATCTGGTTACACAGCGATAGGTTGAACTCGACCAATGAGGAGCAGGAAGCTTCCGAGATGGAAGGTATGCTATGCGGGCTCGTGTTCCATTACTTGACTTTCTACAGGCACTCTTCCAACAACGTATTGGACCGAATGTTCTATCAGGGAGCCTATGACGAGGAATATTATCCCGGTCGCCCCGTAGAATAGCCAGAGGCGTGCTCCCACACCCTCGCTAAGAGTCTCAAGAATCACACCTGCCGTGATGATGGACTTCGGGTTTCTAAACTGGAGAAACGGCTGTCCCGTGATCACGTTCTCCGTGATCTGATGTTCAATGTAGAATCCGACAAAGAAGTAGGCTGAAGCCACAAGAGAACTCATCGAAAATAGAGAGGTAGTATTCGAGAGCAGGGCCAGCCATACGGCCCAGTTGACCACTTCAAGAGTCGTAAAGCTGATTATTCTCAGAAAGACTTTGCCGGTGAAATCTGGATTCTCGGCACGCTGCATAATCGAATGCTCGATGAGCAGTACGACCAAGAGGACAAGTGCGGCGATGGGAACGCCCTGGTAGAGTATTGGGGCGCGAACCAATGCCAGCCACCCGATCAGCCCAGCATCTTCTATGATCGTAACGAGAAGAACGACCCCAGCGGCGCGACTCTTAGAGAAAGAACTCAATCCCTAACAATCCTCTTTCGAATAGACGCTACGCAGTATTCACTGAGCCCCGTTAACAGACTCGATTCCAAGAGGAACGATCGCAATGAAATGGAACCGCTTTAGGCTCATACGTCTCCAAGCATTTCTTCTGGATATTTAATATCTAGGGATTCGCTCGTTCGAGAATGGTCTCGTTGGCGACTGACCGTGTCAAGATTTTCTTCTACGGATCCTTCATGGATCTGGAGGTCCTGCGGACCCTCGGTGTTGGGCCGAAAACATTTGAAACGGCAGAATTGAAAAATTGGAACATCACCTTTTCTCCAATGGCCACCCTCGTCCCAAGTGAAGGGGACTCCGTCTACGGCACGATAACAGAACTATCCCAGGATGAGGTTCGGGTGTTATACGCGAGGGACGACTTGAAGCATTACAACCCTGTAGACATCACCGTTGCGACAAAAGGGAACAAGCGTGTGCCGGCGCAATGCTATGTTTCGAAACCCGGTACAACTGAGAAACCATCGGTCGAGTATTTGCAGCGAGTCATTCATGCCGCGGAAAGCCTAGGTTTTCCCCCAGCCTAGTTGGCAAAGCTGAGGCGGACACCCACCACTCAAACTCACAGCTCGCAACAGCCGCCCCAAGATTAGGGACGGACCCATATTTCGATGATCTCGACAGGACCGCGTGACTGGCTTCTCATGCAAATAGTCAATAACTATAATCAGTTGCGATAACGGCAGACGAACATTATGAGCGACTGGAACGCCGGCGTTATTCAGGAATTTCGCAAGAACAAGGGAAAGGTAGGCGGCAATTTCGAGGGCGCACCTTTACTCCTTATCAATCATACCGGTGCCCGCACTGGCAAATCCCGGACTAACCCGGTGATGTATCTCAAGGACGGCCACCGCTATCTGGTATTCGCCTCGAAGGGAGGAGCTCCCACCAATCCGGACTGGTACCACAACCTCAAGGCACACCCCGAAGTCAAGATCGAGGTCGGGAATGAGACGATCGAGGTGCGCGCGGAGGAACTTATCGGTTCTGAACGCGAGAAAATCTACGCGCGACAAGCCAAGCTCTACCCGCAGTTCGCCCAGTACCAAAAACAGACCAAGCGGATCATCCCTATCATAGCGTTCACACCCAAGGCCAAACGATAACTGACAGAACTAGCTAATCCTGCGCGCTCGGTCCACAGCGATCGCCCCCGGCCGAAGTCGGCGTCGGATTCACGAGGACGCTGGTCGTGATTGAATCGGGTTAATCACGAGTTTACCTGACAGTCGTCTTGGAAATTGGCATGACTCAGTCAAGCATCGGCGCTGGTTTATTTCTGCCCTTAAGGAAAAGATATCCTGTAGGGCTCGACTCTCCCTTTGGCTGGCAAGGAACCCAGTGTTGATTATGGCCAGCGTTTTCCATCCGTCCCAGACGATGGAGTGGAGAATCAAGCGCAGAAAGCGACTGAGAAACGGCCCGAACCAAAACTCCCAATCTTCTCAATCCTTGACTCGATAGAATTTTCGGAACATTTCGTAATCATCGGGGATGTCGGCACAGGAAAGAGCACTGTAACTCCGATTCGCGAATACGAATTGTGTAAGGGGAAAAGGCAGATCATTATCCGCGAGCCCTCAAGGGCTGCCTGCAACGCTCTCTTCTATTCGCTCCAAGCGCTTCATCCAGAACTAGAACATGAACTCGCTGTCATTACGAAGGACACTAAGATCAATCTAGGTGGCAAGATCAAGATAGTCACAGACGGTGTCTTGCTGAGAATGCTGGCCGAGAACTCGATTCATGATTCTTCAATCTACTTTGATGAAAGCCACCAGATGACGTCCCAGCTGGAACTGTGCATGTCACTCGCGAAGAAGGAGGAGGCGAGCGCAGGGAATCTGTTTCGGGTCATGAGCGCCACAATCGACGCGAAGGAGTTCCTGCCCTTCCTGGGCATCTCGAAACTCTACCGAATTAGCGGTCGCAGATACCACGTCACACTCGAGATGGAGCTGGCAGATGACCTTGACGGAATGTTCAAAACCCTGTCACACTATTTCGACTCGCAGCCCCGCGATGAATCCTGGCTAGTCTTTCTCCCCACAAGGCGCCTGGTCGAAAAATACGCCAGCAGCTACGGCGGCGTCTACATTCACGGAGGCCTCGAAGGCTCCGAAGTCAACAGAATGCAGCACCGAGCCGAACAGGACAAGAACCTGAGAATCTTCGCAACAAACGTAATCGCTTCCTCAGTCAACATTTACGTCGATAACGTGCTGATATTTGATGACGTGATCGACAGCAAGGACAAGCTAGGTCAAAAGACGCTCCACTACAACAAGATAGACAACAACTCGCTACTACAGATGATAGGCAGAATCGGCCGCTTCAAGCCAGGCCGCGCCGTCATCCTCACCGATGCGCCCCTCCCAAAAAAGATCAACCCGATACCAGTGCGCAAAGCTCTCGAAAACGAGACCCCCTTTGACCTGGTACTCCTCATGTCCAAGTATGGCCTCAAACTCCCAGAGCTAGAGTTCATGTCAAAGGTAGACCACCGCGAGGTCGCCTTTGCAGAGAACTGGCTCGTTGAAATTGGAGCAATCGACCGCCACACCCGCAGAGCCACCTGGAAGGGACTCTTGATGAGCGAAATCCCATACGAACCCGACTTCTCACATATGATCTCCACCGCTCTAATCTCTGGAGATTATGACGTGGCAAGATATCTCCTAGCCAGCGGCTCTTTCGGTGATTCCCTCAACCACGCTTACAAATCAGATGCCGAAGGCCAAGCTCGCCGGTTACTGTATAGCTTCGACAGATCAAACGAGCTCAACGTCAAAGCCCATCTCCTAAAAGGATACGCCGAAGATAGCGATGGGTCATTCGTCTCAAAACTGATCACGAACGGACTCTTCACCGGATTTGTCGAAGAGGCGTGGAAGAACCATGAAGCAGCCAGAGAAGTGCTGAATGACCTCCTCCGTTCATCAAAGAAGAAGCCCATACCCCAGGAAGTCGTAGTAGATGTCGATGTTATCAAGCTCAAGCCATACCTCGAAAACTGCTTGTCGTTCGAAAGGTTCCGCCCAGACGAAAGGAACAGTCACGATCTAAGCGAAATGAGCATCGAAGGGCAGTTCTTCGCAAGAGCCCTGACGATAAACTACAAACGCATACTGTTCGACATAGTTGGGGTGAATTCTTCGGGTAAGCGTCGCCATCAAACCAGAGTATGAGACTACAATCAGGCTACACGTCTACCAGGCCCGCACCGATACAATATTCCGGAATGACTAGTTCCCCTTAATCGACCGTAAAGATACGAGTAGTTCGCGCTATTCGAGGAGTACCGAGCAGTGTAACCGTCGAACTCTTTTACTTGCACAGGCCTGCCTATCAGGTTCCATCCCTCTTCGTGAGTTGCGGTGCGTCTTGCCAGCAAGCCATCATAGGACCTGAAGGGATCTTGAACCAGAAGAAACTACCCATTCCCGGGATATCAGTACGTGGGAGAATAATCTTTCCTCCAGCGTCCAGAACCTTAGTTTCAGCTAGTTTTAGATCTTCGACACGAACATAGTTCATACTGCTTGGAGCCTCGGACTTCTGGGCCTGTCTGATGCCCATTGTGTTTCCATTTGGACCTCTGTAGCTAAGGTACGGGCCGTTCGGCATCTTGACCTCTTCAAACCTCCAGTGAAACGCCCTCTCGAGGAAAGACCTTGTTGCTCGAGAGTCTGTTGATGACAATTCCGTGAATCCCATCGTTCCAACTCCGTATTCCTTATCAGGCTCGATTCTTTTGGTCAATTTGGGGTTCCAGGTGATCGTTAAGAAAAAAGGGAGTTTATTGGGCTTTTGTCTGCCGTTTCCATTTACTGGGGAGCGAACATTGCCGCGAAGGGTCTTGCGTCAAAGAAGACCTGAATCGCCTTTACTTTGCCCTGCTCGGAGTGGATCCATTCTGCGCATGGAACTGTTCCTGCTGGGGTGCTGGTAACGAGGTCGTAGAGGAAGCATGCATCACTCCCGTCTACGAAGGTCTTTTTCCTCTTAACCTCGACAACGATGGGCGCGAGCTTGCTTAGGGCTTGCAGGTAGTCCTTCGAGTTGTTGAACGTGTCGATCGGTCCCTTGAAGGAGAGGTTTTCGGCGAGATACCTAGCGCTGGCCTGGTACTCTTTCTTTGACCAGTGGTCGAAGTATTTCATTGCTGGTCCGGACTGTGACTCGACTGATTGTTCCATTTCTCTCACGAGAAGGTAGTATCCAAAGGATACTATATAACCGCTGTAGGGTCCAGATGGATACTGCTGGTCTGAAACGATGGGGAAGGTTGACGATCGAGTTATGCCTCGGCTTCTCTACCAGCAGGATCCGATTCGGACTAGTGTCAAGTCTCTGGGTGCGAAGTGGACCCTCCTGGTTGTGAGAGACATCGGATTTCTGAAACTGCGGAGATTTGGCGAAATTCTCAGAAACAATCCCGGCCTCACCGCGAGGGTCTTGTCCAGGAGGCTAAGAGACATGCAAAAAGAAGGACTCATACAGAGGAAAGAAACAATGGACACCATCTCCTACACTCTGACGCCGCGCGGAGAAGACGCGGTCTTCATACTCCTAGCCTTTCTGAGATACGGGCTCAAACATCACATAAGAGAAAAATTCGCTTCATCCAAACCATTCCCAAGCTTTGAAGAAATGATCAAACAATACCGGCAGCTGCCTATCGCCAAGTCTCCCGAAACATACTAGCGCGGGGATTCACCTGTTTTGGTCAGGTCGCTTCTGACTGGGCCGCCCCGTAGCTTTATATGCATCGTTGTGCATATGTACTATCATGCATACCGCTGTGTTCGAGATACTTGCCGACCCTACGCGCCGGCGTATCGTCGAGGTTCTCCGGAGTGGCGAACACGCGGTAAACGATATCGTTGAAAAAGTCGGCATCGACCAATCGGGCGTCTCCCGCCACCTGCACATACTCCAAGACGCCGGCTTCGTCCAGGTCCACCCGGAGGGCCCCAAACGCCTCTACTCCCTCCGCCCAGAACCTTTCCGGGTGCTAGACGCCTGGCTTAGACCATACAAGCAGAACATGCAAGAGAGCTTCAGCAGACTGGACGCCCACCTTGAACGGATGAAGAAGAAGGAGGTGAAATGATGCAGAAAGAAAAGATCCAACACAAAGACGACATGACCGTAACGCTCCCTTCCGACAAGGAAGTGCTCATCACCCGCACCCTCCACGCACCCCGCAAACTCGTCTTCCAAGCCATGACCGAACCACGCCATCTCAAACAGTGGCTAGGCCCACGCGCTATGAAGATGATTGTCGCCGACGCTGACCTGCGCGAAGGCGGCGCGTGGCGCTTCGTACACCGCGCCCCAGACGGCACAGACCACGCCTTCAGCGGGGTAATCCGCGAGTACCGGCCACCAGAACGAGTCGTCCGCACAAATAACTACGAGAACATTCCCGGCGCAGAATCGCTCGAGACAATGACGCTAGCTGATGATGGCTCGACGACGAGGGTGACCATTCGCGTGCTCTTCAAGAACCGCGAACAACGCGACGGTTATGTCGCCTCAGGAGCCGAAGGAGGCATGCGGGAATCCTACCAGCGCCTCGACGAGCACCTGGCCAAAACCTAGGCATGATTGCAGACTCGAGGTAATTCCCCCTTTTTTCAGGTCAGAATCACTTTCCGGTACCTCACTAGCTTGAAGTAGTTGCCTCAAGTGCACCACAAATAATAGGATCCCGAACCTCATCCATCTCTAAACGATCAAAATAGTGTCAACGGCTTGACCGAGCTAACTCAAGAACCCCCAAGAGTAGAAACAGTAACAAGAACTGGAGCAAGCAGAGCCGCACTAGCGTTCATATTCGCGACAGTCCTCTTCGATACCTTAGGATTCGGCATCATCATTCCCGTACTCCCAGGTCTAGTGACCAGCTTCGTTGGAGGACCCCCGGGCAGGGGCGCCGAGGTCTTTGGCCTATTCGGCACAACCTGGGCGCTCATGCAATTTCTATTCGCCCCGCTTCTAGGTGCACTATCAGACCGCTTTGGCCGACGACCGGTCCTCATTCTCTCGGCATTCGGTCTAGGCGTCGATTACATCATCATGGCTCTAGCCCCCAACCTGACATGGCTATTCATCGGGAGAGTAGTCAGCGGCATCACCAGTGCAAGCTTCACCGTAAGCTTCGCCTATGTAGCAGATACCGTCCCAGGTGAACGGCGGGCAGGTGCATACGGGATGATAGGATCGATCTTTGGCGTAGGATTCATCATCGGACCACTGGTCGGTGGGCTATTGGCGGGAATTGGCCCGCGATTCCCCTTCTGGGGCGCAGCCGCACTCTCGCTTGCAAGTGCCGTATACGGACTAGTTGTGCTGCCCGAATCTCTGCCTCTCGAGCACCGAAGCCCCATCTCGTTTCGAAAAGCCAACCCCATAGGCTCTCTTTCTATGATCCGAGGCAGAAAGGGGCTAGCCGGCTTCGTAACAGTCAATTTCCTCAATTTCCTCGCCTTCCAAGTCCTGCCCAGCGTCTACGTGCTCTACGCTGCCTACAGGTACGGCTGGGGGTACGCCCTAGTCGGAGCAGCACTTGCCCTAGTTGGTGCATGCAACATCATCGTTCAAGGACTCCTAGTCCGGCGTGTCGTCGCTCGGTTTGGCGAGCGCATCGCCCTCATCATCGGAATTGTCTCTGGCACAGTAGGGTTCATGATCTGGGGCCTCGCACCCAACAGCCTCGTGTTCATGATTGCAATAATCTTCTACGCACCAATCGGGTTCGTCCAACCTGCGTTGCAAGGCCTAATGACTCGACGAGTCGGCCCATCCGAACAAGGAGCCCTCCAAGGCATCAACGGCAGCCTCATGGGCCTCACCGGCGTCATCGGACCCACACTTTTCACCCTAATATTCGCATTCTTCATCGGCAACCAAGCGCCCCTCAATCTTCCGGGCGCGCCATTCCTGCTCTCTGCACTCTTGATGATCAGCTCCCTCATCCTAGCGGCAAAGGTCACTCGTCCCAGAGATCGGAGCTCACCTTGAGAAGAACTTCCAGATCATAATGACTTAGCCCGATAATTTGTTTCGTGAGACAGGACTTCGAGAAATCTGACTCCGAGTAGCAGTACGTGTCACGAGGGAAGATCTTGGGGCTAGGAATCTACAAGTACAAAACGGATCATACCACCGCCAGCAAGCAGATATGGAAGAACACTGTATCGCCTTATCCCATGAGCGATCTGGTCGTCAAAGAACTGACGCCGTCACTGAGAGACGACTTCCTGCTGTTCTTCGACAGTGTTGCATTCGCGGACAACCCTGATTGGTCTGACTGCTACTGCTCTCTCTATCACTTCCCAAACAAGGGAAAGGCTGAGAGTCGTCGCCAGGCCTCAAGCCATGTCGCGGGGGCGAAGATACACGGATTCCTGGCCTACGACAATGGAAAACCGGTTGCCTGGTGTAACGCTGCTCCCCGAAACAGCTACCCCACTCTCCACTGGCTGATGGGCCCTGGCCCCGACAAAGCGGAACGAGTCGGTTCAATCGTCTGCTTCATAACAGCTTCCTCCCATCGCAACAAGGGAATCGCATCACACCTACTCAACGCCGCCTGCAAGAAATTCTCCGCAGAAGGGTTAGAGTTCGCTGAAGCCTACCCTGTCAAGAAGCCAAACTCAGCTGCTTACAATTTTCCAGGCCCGCTGTCAATGTACCTCAACAACGGCTTCACAATGCATCGCGACGCTGACTGGTATCTGGTAGTGCGAAAGCGACTCTAAGCAACAGCCAAGTTGCCTGCATCGCTTTCCAGCCGAGGGTCTCGAGCGGACTATCGCAGGTTCTTATCGAGGAACTCCAACGTTCTTTTCCAAGCCACATCCGCCGGGTTCCGATTGTATTCTACCGGTCGATTCTCTTCGACGAACCAGTGTTTCGTCCCCGGGTAGAAGTGAAACGTAACTTCCCTTCCAGCCCCGCGGGAATCTTCTCCTCTGTAGACCGCACGTCCGCCACAGGCTCCCACTCATCATCCGGCGAAAAATGTCCCAGGAAGGATGCTCTAGACTTGGAGAAATCTATGGGATAAGAACCGTAGAAGACAACAACTGCTTCAACGCTTTCAGGCTTCAGCGTGCTCAACAACAAGGAAAACGCTGCACCCATGGAAAAGCCGATCACTCCTACCTTGCGTCCTGATATCGATAGGTCGGACCGCAGGCAGTCGGCGGCGCCTAAGACGGTCTTCTTGATTCTCTCGTCGTCGATTTTTGACTTGAGTTCCTTCGCCTCTTCCACAGACTTGGCCACGGGACCATCATGGAGGTCAGGCGCTAAAACAAGAAATCCCTAAGATGCTAGCTTGTTGGCAAAGCTCTTGAAGAAATCATTCAGTCCCCACCAGGCATGCAGAACGAGCACTCCCCCGCGCCGGTTTTTCCGGTGACACCAAGTATCCTGTGCCCGGCGTGTCTTCTGCTTTGAATTCGACCATGCGACTCTTTGCGGTCATCGAAAGGGAGCTCATGGAGCCCTCATGTCGAGCAGTCATTAATATTTTTCATTGAGAATTAGGCGATAACCGGTAGTTGTGTCAGGTGATCGCTTTGCGTAACAGGACCTCACCTGGAACGACCAGCATTTCCCTGTACATGTTGAGAGTGTGAAGACTCCCATACTTCTTGGAGACTTTGCTGAAGCTCGTGGGCGCGAACCCTTCTGATGCGAACAGTGCCTCAGAGGGTTTATTGTCCTCTTCCACGCTTGCAAACACTTCCTCTGCGCCAGATGTCTTGAAGTAGCTAAGGGCGTCTTCCAAGAGCAGTTTCCCGATCCCTTTCTTCCTATCGGCCTTTGCCACGGCTATGTAGTACACGTAGCCGACGCTCTTGCCTAGCGTTTTCAGCATGACCAAACCGACCGGCGTCCCTGATGAGGTTGCAGCTCTAACCAGATCGATATCTCGAAGGGTTCGCTTCGAATGCATCAGGTACCATCCTTCGAAGCTCTCCTCAAGTATCCATTTCAGACTCGCCCTCTTCCCCTTCGGGACATCTACAATTGCGATATCCTGTTGGGTCATCATAGGTCGAAAACTATCTTCGCATTGTGATAGAGGATCTTTTCTTTGTCACTCTCATCCACTTTCAGCCTTCTCACCAGAGCCAATGCTTCCGAGTGTTTGGTGATGGGATAATCGGTTCCAAAGATGACCTTGTCTGCCCCTGCCGCAAAATAGATCGCTTCGCTGATTTTCCTGGACAGCCACTCTGCATACTTCTCCGCGTACGCGCCACCAGTAGTCAATCCGGATACATCGGCGTAGACGTTCGGGTGCTTGTAGATGAGCTCGGCGACATCCTCAAACCATGGGTTGCCAAAGTGGCAAAGTACTATCGTAAGCTCCTCGCGCTTGTTAGCCAATCCGTCCAAGGTCAACGGGTGAGAGCGGGAGAGGTCCCCTGTGCTGAATGCTGTGTCCCCGGTGTGGAAGAGGACTGGGAGTTTCTCCGACTCGGCATATTCATAGAGCCGATCAAAGACAGGACTTACTGCTGATGCCTTGACGTAACCTAGTCTCACCTTGAACGCCTTCACCTCCTTCCTTTTTTCCTGGGCAAGGTTGACAGCAGCCTTCACATCTCTGGAAGTAGGTTCTACCGTGATCACTGGGGCAAGCATCCCCCCGCTCCTCTTGCAGAGCTTGATGACTTCGCTATTTGACAGCGGAGCTCCCCCTTGCATGGGCGGGCTAAGCAGCAACCCGCGCACGATCTTGTTTCTGCGCATCAGCCCCAGTAGCTCGTATAGGGTGTATCTCAGCAGGTTCCTGCGCGCGAAACGATTGAGGGCGTCGTCTCGGCGCTCAGACAAATGCAAGTGCGCATCGATTATCCTCTTCAATCATTTTTCACTCGGGGTCTTGACATGGATACAAGATGTCGCGCGAGTCCATCGGAGATTTGGAATTGCCTGTCATCGCTCTGCTAGTTGCTTCATGGGTCTTCAGGCTTTGCGCTTCAGAAGGTCGTCGACGTAGTCTACGAAGGGCTTGTCCCACATTTCTCCGGATGACGAGTGAACGTCTCTGAAAACCGGGTGTATGGCAATAACTTCGAGAAACGCTGACCATTGCTTCCACGTGTCCTCATCGATCCATTTGCGCCTGTAGAGGGAGTGGATTCTTTCAAAGAATCCGTAGAGCATGACGACGTAGTTTCGGATGACCATTTCCTCGCGTGAGTATGTTTTTTGCTCTCGGGTAAGTGGGCGTTGACTCCTGTTGAAGAGCTCGAGTTGGAATGCGTAGAGTTCAGGTCTCTCCGATAACATTCTCATGGCATCGCCGTAGTCGTCCATTACCTTTTGGTAGGCCTGTTCCCTGATTGCCTTGTTCTGGCTGCGAAAGGAGAGGATGAAGATAACGAGGGTTAGCGTGAGAACCGCTGTCTGAGCAATGGTACTGAAGACGATGGGGTCGGATATGTCCACCAAATATAGCTCGATTCTCTGGAGGTTGGGTCTGCAAATAACCTTTGATTGCCGAAACGAAATCTCCGGTTCGCTGTTGTTCCGGTTTTTTCCCAGCGGTTATTACACACGCTTTGACCACATTTTCACCAGAAGGACTAGCGGGTCGCGAATGCGTACTGGGAACACCCGCGATTGCGAATCAGCCGCTCTGTCCTAGATAGATGACGGTCATGACGTTCGGTCGTCCCACTCCTCGAAAGATAGCTGTAGACCCATCAACGAATGCCACTCCCGCCTAGAAAATCAGACCTACTCCTTCAGTTTCTCTTTCGCGGCTAGGAAATCGAGGATCGCCCGATTGACCATATCCGGTTTCTCGGACATCAGGAAGTGTGTGGCGTCAGGGATGATGCACAATTGTGCTCCCTTTATCGATCTGAACAGTTCCATTGTATGCTCTATAGGAATGGCGTCTCTATCTCCAGCCATTATCATCGTTGGAGCAGTGATCTTTGCCAGCTCTTCTGTTGCAATGTTGGGCTCGTTCAGCCACAACCTCTTCGTTTTCTCCAACACCACCGGGAAGTGAGCGGGACCGTCAGGGGAGATCTCGTCGTACCGTTTTAGGAGTGTCGATGCGGCCTTTCTGAAGGATTCTGGCGTGAGCGATCTGATCCAGTTCAGATCCTGCGGAGACTGAGACTTGGCATTGAAGAGCCCGCTTACAGGTACGATACGCTTCACGAGGTCTGGTCGAGAGATGGCGACTAGAAGAGCGATGATCGCGCCATCGCTCCAACCCACAAGGTTCGTCGCCCCTAGCTTCAGCGTTTTGATCAAGTCGACAGTGTCCTCCGCCATAGTGGTGAAACTGAAGGGTTCAGCGGTGTCGGCCGTATGCCCGTTTCCGGGCCTTTCGAAGGCGACTACTCTGAAATGCTTCGCCAGTTCTGGGGTCTGTGAAGAGAAGTCTTCAACGGTCCCAAGTCCTCCGTGCAATAGCAGCACAGGCTCGCCTGTGCCGAATGTTTCGTGGTAGATTCGCGAGCTTCTCAAGCGGAGATATTGTCCCTTCACTGGCACAGAATTTGCTAAAGCCAGAGGTCTAGATAAGCTCAACTCGAGAACCCAATTATGAAGGTGGAGAAAGGGTCGTAAATCGGGGCTTCCTGAGACCGAGAGCTATGGACCCGTGGCCCTGCGCTCAGTCTCGCCTAGAGAACGCATAACTAGACCATGAGCGAGCTAAGGCATGGATTGGATTCCAGTTTATCTTTCAAGCTTAAGGATGGTATGGTGTGGGTTGGTGCTCAGGTTAATGATCAGCAGCTTAACGGTATCCTTGACAGTGACTCGGATGAAACGTTCCTTGACACCCAGACCGCTCAACGCTTGGCACTAAAGCACAATGATCAATCTGGATCCGTCGATCCCGTATCATTTGGTTTGGGAACATCGACGCTCGTTGCTTCCAGAGCTAAGATCCTCCCGATCGGTAATCATTTCCCTGGCATGGACTTCATACTTGGTTTCGATGCACTTGGAAAGACACCGTTCACGGTTGATTACTCCAAAAGCGTGATCCAACTAGGCACCGTCCCCCAAGGTCGCGAGGTTACGTTTCAGTCCGGAAGAGACGTCCCCAGCGCAAAAGTAACCTTCTCAAAACTCAACGTAAATGCCGTGATCGATACCGGAGCCCCTGCCGGATTGGACCTTCCATTCGCCTGGGTCAAAACGAAGCTCCCATCAGTCCGGTTCCAACAGGCAGTGGACCGGAAGGACCTTGGGCCTAGGTACGAAGCCCTTCCCTTCATGCTCGGTGAGGTCCTAATCGGGGGAGTAAAGCTCTCCAGCATTAAAGCAGAGGCGATACGACTCAAGACCTACCCTCTCGAAAATCGGGGAGACAACTGGGCAACCATCGGCAATCATATCCTAACTAGGTTCGCTCAGATTGGAATCGATGGACCCAATAGAAAGTGTGTCTTCGTCAGCCAGTAAGATAACCGATTTCCGGAAAGACCCCTGTGCCGTAGGCTTAACTAAGGAATTACGTGTCGAAGAATCACGTTGATCCTTGGTCCCCAGCCGTATCGAGACCCCCACTCTTATCGAACGGTTCGTCAAGCTAATCCCTCTTCCTTATCCGTTAGCCGCCTTTGTGTGGGCAGCGATAATCCCCAGCGGGCCCATATTTTACCTCATCCAATACGTCGCGAGCGAAGCGGCTCCCTTCTCCTTTCCTAACGCGGTCCTCAACCTCCTCCTCCCATTCTACCTCTTCTACATGGTGCGATACATGCGTCAGAGAATCGTAGTATCCGAGGCTCTAATAGCCGCAAGAATGTCGGGTGGTGTGGAAGATTATCGGCGAGCTTTCGGAAGGATGACACAGACCCTTCCCGCCGTTCTTATAGCCGCAATCGCCGGAACACTCGTCCTAGTGGCGTACGCGTCTGCAGGCATTCTCCCGCCGATTCTCTCGATAATTCTCGGCAACATCATCGTCGTGTATCTCAACAGTCTCGCATTCTCAACCTACCTCTGGGAATTCGCAATAGCAAGTATCGGATTGCATAGGCTCGGAGGTTCATCCTTGAAACTAGGATCTTTTCTCGAAGACCGTATGATGGGGCACGGCCGATGGGCAACCTCGCCCTAACCCTAACAACAGCCTCCTTCGTGGGATTACTTCTCACGTTCCTCCTGTTCTCAACGTTCCTACCATCAAGTGCCTCTCTTGGGTACCGCGATGCTCATCGTTTTTTTCTTACTCGGAGTCGCGTTCTTCTTCCTGCCCCTGAACAGCATCCACGCGAAGATGCAAGCAGAGAAACGCGGGCTCATGCGAGAGATTGGCGCTCGCTATCCCCCAACTCAACCAAGACCCGCTACGATCCAAAGAGAACGCGACGATGGGCGACGTTCACAAAGGATTGTCAAGACTAACGGATCTTCAGGAGGTGGAGATGCTGGATCGAAAGATCGCATCCCTTCCAACTTGGCCGTTCGACATCCAAGTCGTCTCGAGATTCATAACGATAGTACTGTCAGTCACAGCAGTGCTCCTGTCGCGACTTATCACGAACTTTCTACGCATCTAGTCTTGGTCTCAGCCTTTGATGCCGATTCAACGCTCGACTAGACGGAGAAAATAGGACTTATCGGCTTCTTCAACCTCACCATCTTCCTTCGCTCACCTGTTTGCCGGGTCTGCTGGAGAGCTTTCTCGCGGATGTCCATTCAACCACATGTCCCATAGCTTAGCCATGGATTACGCCTATCCACTGGGAGAAATGAAAAAAAGAGACCGGTCTGAAGTAACCCACCGAAAATCATCTGGACAGATTGGATCCAAGTTACGCAAGGCTAAATCATTGGTTTCTCCCTGTCTTGTATGTCTTGAAGCATCAGCAACAAGAGACCAGGGCAAAGCCGAAGGTGAGAGATCCATGCAGATGTGGGTGCGGATGCAGACGCAAAGGAGTCTTAGCCAAGGGATTGTACGGGGAATATTACCAGCTATCGTTCTGTCGACAGTGCGAAGCGGACCATCAGAAGACAGGAAAGTTCAGAGTAATGCCACTCCAAGATTCAGTAACGGTCGCCAAGACAAGGCGCTAGGAATTCAGTATTCCTTTTTCTCTTGTCGAGTCAGATGACTTCACTGGTCAAACCTCTCTGTCGTCGACAGCGTCTCTGATAGATCGTTTCACTTCTCTACTGTGAATGTGACGTGTGTAACCTCTTTCGATCCAACAGCTTCCCTGATTTTCACCTTGACGTTCTTGTTTATTCCTGAAAACAGTTGCTCGCCGCCACCGAAGAACACTGGTGAGTAGTGGATGGTGAATTCGTCAACTAGTCCAGCGTTAAGAAATTGTTGGATCACTTTGGCTCCGCCCGCGATTCGGATGTCCCTGTTCCCAGCTGCTCTTCGTGCTTGTCCAAGAGCGCTCTCTATCCCATCATTAACGAAGTGGAAGGTTGTGCCTCCGGGGCGTACCCAGGGTTTCCGAACTTCATGAGTCAAGACGTAGACTGGTGTGTGAAACGGTGCTTCTTCAGGCCAGAAGCGTTCTCCTCCCTCGAACATCCTCTTCCCCATGATGCTTACGCCAGTTCGCTTGAATGTTTCTTCTAACATCCGATTATCGTGACCAGTCTCGCCGCCCTCGCCGAGCTTGAGGTTCTCGCGGAAGAACTTCTGCTGGAAAACCCAGCTCTGCAGTTTCGACCATAGGCTCATCCATTGTTTGTACTCGGGATCCATCGCGTGGGCCATAACCATTCCTTCAGGCGCGATAAAACCGTCCAGAGATGAGGCCACATCGAAAAACAATCGACTCTTCATTAGGGTTCTCAATTATCACCTTCCCAGATTCTAGCTCGTATATACCTTACAAGCCTGCTCTAGCTCACGATCCGCTGAATCGTTCGGGTTTCGATAATATCGAAACGCGATATTGTCGAGTCTAGAAAATATTGCGGGTTGTAACATTCCATATATTTCAACACGAGGGGATAGCGATGAAAACAAAAATGATGAATCTCAGAAAAATCTCAGTTCTTGCTATCACAGCGCTATTGGTGACAGGTATCAGTGGTGTTTCAGCGATTGCTGGAACAACCAGAGCCGCGACACCTTCCACACCTCTACCGTCCGCCTCACTAGCAGATTTGATCACATCGCTCATCAACAGTGTCGGCGACGACACATTCTCGGTCATAGACTTGACAACTCTCGTGAACACATCCCCACTGACCGCCCCGGCACCGCTTCAGACATCCGTTCCAATGGGTTCGGCGCAGAAGATTACGATGGCGTCCCCTGCCAGCTCTGGAGGCTCCACCCAACACTACGGACCTTATGCGAGCGGATCTCCTGACTCTGGAACTTGTGGAAATTACTGGGCTGACGACACCTACAACAGACACTTCACAGTGTTCCAGAACAAGAACGACGGCTCCTTTCTGGTCGTCGAACAGTTCAAGGACGGGAATTTCATTACGCCCTCTGCTGGCTCCACCGACACCCCGCCCTCTCCCTCGCCCAACCCAAGTCCAGGCGCTTGTGAAAACTCTCCGGGGGTTCCTCAGGGCTTCGTCAACAACGGGGTTACCGGCAGCCTGCATGGCTATTTCGTCGTCCCGCTCCCATCGGGAACTATGCAAACCTCAACTGATTCTAACTGCGTCGCGGGCAACCCTACCGCTCCTTGTACTACCACAGGCTTCATTGACAGCCACTTCACGCCTTGCTACTTCGGTGGGTCGGGAACTTGTCCGGTGACCACGTTCTTCTTCCACTATGCAGCTGGTGGACAGGGTCTTATCATAAACGAGTGGAAGAACGCATCAGCCGACCGCGGCGGAAACCACGGCGACATTCGAAGCGCGAACCTCTAGCGGAGTCTCACGAGCGCAGACAACCTCCCAATTTTTTTTATCCGAAAGATGCACTGGCACTCTTCCACGCCATTACTGCAGATCCCGGGTTCAGCCTAGCGTAGACATTTTCATGTCGACGCCGCGCTTGGCAAGTCGATCCAAGACAAACCGGAAGAGCCCCTCGTCCTGAGCAATCTTCTCAGGAGTAACGATGCCTGTTTCCTTGATTCTTCCACGCCCCACCAGTAAGGCGACAGAGGTGCATGGGTAGGCTGTTGTACGAGCCATTCCCGAGACTCTTGATTTTCGATTGAAGTGGTCCAGGAGTTGATATCTCAGATGAATTCTCTTTCCAAGAGATAAGCCCCTCACGTCAACCCTCAAAGCCAGAAGATCCTCCGGCGACCCCTTTGACATCGCCCCGCGAAGAAGCTCTATCGACAGCTGTCTAGGCTCCACCAGAACACCGCCAATCTTAACCGGCTTACGTTCGAAGAAGCCTAGGACCCGGAGCGTTCGCATCATGTCCGCATGCCCAGGGTATCGGAGCGTGAACTCGTGCATGTCTCTCGTTTTCGGATAGCTTCTAGGAAGAGAGCCGAGACCGTCAGTGAGAAAATATTCCAGCTTCCCCACTCGAGGAAAGTTAATGTGGCCACGCCCAGACAGAGCTTCAACCTTCTTTCGCTTACCTTCCTCGATCACCTGGACAGGTCGAGAGTACTCGTTCAATACATCTTCAAGGGAGAACACGATCCGATAACTCAAGGGGGGTTCGGGCTTCTCCGGGAGACCGCCAACAAAGATCTCAACTGATTTCATCTGATCTAGCTTGCTTGAGGCATCACCAACGCACATGTTCGTGAAACCAGGCGCGACACCACATTGAGGCACAATCCGAACCCCGGCCTCCTTCGCCTCGCGCTGAAGCAAGAATGCATCGCGTGGAGTATAGGAGATATCCACAGTGTCTCTGCCCGCTTTCACTGTCTGAGTCATTAGATCAAATCCAAGACGTCCCGGCAACGCACCACAAACAAGGTCGACCTTTCCTAGAAGGGCATGGAAACGGGGCTTCTGGGATATGCTCACCTTGACAGTCTGAAGCTTTCTTGGAACCCGTTTTTTCAGGAGATTTAGGTTCTGAGAACTGGCGTCCATCGCGACCACAGAATCAACGTCGCTTGACCCCGCCAGGTCTCGGGCGATCTCAGATCCAACCTTCCCGCACCCCACAACAAGGACTTTCATGACTATCTCCTCTGAAAGCAGACGCTGAGTCTTCTTAAGTTGGAGACTGCAGCAGTAGGTAATGGTCGATAGATTGAGTCAGTTTCTGTATCGAATCCAGCCGGTACGTCATGATATGCTCGCGAATGGCTCTACTGAATTCGAGTCGCGCATCGTCTCTGAACACTTCAACTACCTCAAACAGCTTGCGACCGCTGGCGTGGTAATTCTCGCCGGTCGTACGCAGAACACCGACTACAGCAGTTTTGGAATCGTGGTCTTCAATGCGAAAACTGTCGAGGAAGCGCGCGAGATCATGCTCAATGATCCTGCGGTGAAGAACAAGGTATTCCGGGCGGAACTGTTTCCTTACAAGATGGCACTGTTTGGCCCTGAGAACTCTAAATCTGACTAGGAGAAAATCGCTTTGACAGCGTCTGCCGCGACGCGGGGGAGTAGTGTTGCAACTTTTCTCTTCTTCAGCATTTTTGTGATGATCTTGCCTTGAAAGTCCATATCGCCTTCCGCCTCTATCTCCGCAACGTTGTCGCGTAAGATCGCGAATAATCGATCAAGGGTCTCATCAGACAGACTGGCAAACAATTTCCGTGCAAGACCCATCTTTCGCAGGTCAGAACCGAACTTCTCTCTCCACTGCGTATCATAGTCTCTCAGAAACTGTTCAGCCTCCACCCCATTGTGGCTAGCAGCCGACGCCGCCGCCATTCCAGCCAGCTTTCCACAATAACCACCGATAACGATGCCTCCTCCGGTCGTCTGTTTCACCTGTCCAGCGGCGTCTCCAACCACAATGAATCCGGGAGACCAGCACCTTGGGACAGGTCCGGCCACAAGTACTGACCCTGACTTAGTCGCATCGACCGAGGCTTTCGGCCATTGCTCTTTCGCAAGGTCATCTAGAAGCTTCTTGACATTCCCCTTCTTTGAAGCGAGACCTACCCTTGCACTATTCTTGCCGGTTGGGATGCTCCATGCGAAGAATCCTGGGGCTCTCTTGGACCCGAAGAAAAGCTCCACTAGATCACCTTGCTCCTTCATGTCAACCAGCTCGTACTGCAGACCAGGCAGAATCTGCGTCCAATCAGCCGCCTGTAGACCAGCCTGCTCAGGAAGCCTGCTTCCCGCCCCACTCGCGTCGATGACGACTTTCCCGTGAACCCTTGACCCGTCTGATAGAGTCACAATATCCCCCTCGGAGGTCCGATCAAACTTTGAAGCCCGAGTCTTCGCTCGAAGCTCCACACCTGCCGCCACCGCCTGCTTCGCGAGAAACTGGTCCAATTTCATCCGGTTCAGAATAAGCGCAACCGGATCTTGCTTCCGAACCTCTATCGATTCCCCGTGAGGAGGATAGAACCTTGCACCATGGATCAGTTTCTGACTGAAACTCGAATGAGCATCCAATCCCAGAAGTTCCAGCCCTGAGAGGCTCACAACGCCAGAACAGTGGCTGGGTATGCCGACCTGCGGATGCTCTTCTAGAAGCAGAACTCTGGCTTTCTTGTTCGCCGCTTCTAGGGCAGCCTCGCAGCCTGCAACTCCTGCTCCAACGGTAACAATGTCATAACGTTCTGAGGGGCTTCCCAAAGGGAAGATCAGTCTTCGAACTCTATTCTGAGCGTCAGACTCTTCAGTTCGCGCGCGAGCTTCTTAACAACCTCGAAATCGACAGGATTCCGTCTCGGCCTCCGACCATTCAGGATAACCTTCGTCTCCCGGCTCCCATCCGGAAGCCAGATAGTATTGATCGTCAAGATCGAATACGGCGTGAACAATCCTTCGAGAAAGTCTCTATCGTCCCCGCCCTGGCTGAGGATTCTCACCCGTCTACCGACACGGTCACCAAGACTCTTGGCCAGCTTGGCACCGCTCGCTAGGAAGGTGTCCATCCCTCGCCGGTCAACCATGAGCGCCATGATATCGCCTGCCTCAACAGCCTTATGGAAGGTAACGTTTTGGAGAGTTGGGTTCTCTTTTTCAAGTTCAGTAATGCTGCGAATAACGCGGATGTCGAGGTCAGTGATCTGACCCTTCTTCAACTTCTCCTCGCATCGAGAACAAAAGATTCCGCTCTTGACACAGAAACTGTCGAGGATCGTCTTTACCATTGATGCCTCGACCTGCTCCGATAGACGAATAGGGTTTTGTCTGTACGAGTTTCTCGACCCTTGGGAATCTGGCACCCGAACAAGCGTTGACCTATCTCAGTCGTCTTAAACCGACTTCTAAGCCTATCAACCCCATGCTTCATAAATGCATTACGTTAACCGGGCACTGTCGAATCTTGAGGTTGGCCAGTCCTCATCAGATGGAAACAAGCGGTTTGGATGGTTAGGACGAAGATAGGAAGGGATCCTGACGACTGAAGAGTGAGACTTGGCGAATAGCCCTACTGAGTAGTGATGGGATAGGCGCCGTCCTGCTGGTGTCGCTGGGATCATCAGGACGCCGATCATCCTTTCGCACTTGCTTGTCCCCTTCTTGATTATCCAGATGCGTAAGCTCATCGCTAATCTCCGCCGCCATGTAATCTCATTCGTCAATGTCAGCACAACTTCGTTCGAGATCTCTGTCTTTCTGTATCTGATCCTGAAATATCCGCCCTAGCCCCTAGGGGCTAGGATAACAGCCAAATACTAATGGGAGTCGCTGACCCGACAATCTTCGGATAGGATCCAATGAAACTCTTTGAGTATGAAGCAAAGTCGATCGCACAGAATCTCGGGATAAACACGCCACGGGGTTCAGTGGCTTCGACAGCTGAGGAAGCCAGGGATATTCACAAGCGCATTGGTGGAGAGGCTGTCATCAAGGCCCAAGTGCTCGTTGCTGGACGGGGAAAGGCTGGTGGAATAAAGTTCGCCAGCAAGCCCGAAGAGGCCCGGGACAGAGCGAGCGAGATTCTGAGCATGACCATCAAAGGTGAGAAAGTAAAGAAGGTCCTCATCGAGCAGAAAGCTAACGCGAAGAAGGAGCTCTTCGCCAGTATTGTTCTGGATCGCGCAAACCGCTGCCAAACTGTCCTCGCCTCTGACCAAGGTGGAATCGACATCGAGGATGTCGCAAAACAAACCCCTGAGAGAGTTCTCAGACATCGTCTCGATCCCATTTTCGGAATGAGAAGTTACGATGCTCGACTCATCGCTTTGAAGTTGGGATACCAAGGCGCACAACAGGGCAGCTTCACCGATTTCCTTTCTAACCTGTATCGGTTATCGGTGATCTATGATGCGGAGCTTGTGGAGAGTAATCCTGTCATCGAGATGCAAGACGGCCGCTTTGTTGCCGCTGATCTTAGAGTAATTGTTGATGATAACAGCCTATTCCGTCATCCCGAGTTTCAGGAGAGATCGAAAGAGATCAGCGGAGAGGTCACGGCTCTAGAATCGAAGGCTCGGGAAAACGGTCTCGCCTTCGTCGAGCTGGACGGTGACATTGGTATTATAGGAAATGGTGCAGGGCTTGTCATGGCAACACTCGACCTGGTCAAACAGTACGGAGGAAAACCAGCTAACTTCTGTGATGTCGGCGGAGGTGCCAACGCTGAACACGTCGCAACCGCACTCCAGATCATTCAGGGTGCAGAGAAGGTTCGAGCAGTGTTTGTCAACATTCTAGCTGGTATTACTAGATGCGATGAGGTTGCGAAAGGAATCGTCGACGTGAAGAAGGTAATGGGTCTCAAGAAACCGCTCGTAATCCGAATGGTCGGAACCAACCAAGAAGAAGGGAGAAAAATACTACAGTCCGCTGGACTGGCTGCATTAGACAAGATGGACGAAGCGGCAAGACTTGTTGTCAGCAAGGTGGCCGCGTAGATGACAATACTCATTGGAAAACAGACCCGGGCGATTGTTCAAGGAATCACTGGCAACCAAGGCGGCTTCCACGCCAAATTGATGTTAGATTACGGTACAAGAATCGTAGCTGGCGTAACTCCAGGAAAGGGTAGGACGACCTCAGTCGGTGTGCCTGTATTTGATACAGTGGCTTCAGCTCTTGAAAAGACATCTGCTAACGCGTCAATAATTTTCGTTCCCGCTCCCTTCGCGAAAGAGGCCGGTATGGAAGCGATAGACGCGGGCCTAAGCCCGGTTGTTATCATAACAGAAATGATCCCTGCAAGGGATTCCATGATCCTCATCGAGTACGCAAAGAACCATGAAGCAATCATCATTGGTCCCAACACCCCTGGAATAATTACTCCAGGCGAATCAAAGCTGGGCATAATGCCCGGCGACGTGTTCAAGCCCGGCAAGGTCGGCCTCGCTTCAAGAAGCGGGACTCTAACCTATGAAATCGCGGCATCGCTAACACATGACGGCATAGGCCAATCCACCTGTCTCGGGATCGGCGGCGACCCATTTACCGGACTGAATTTCGTCGACGTTCTCAAACTCTTCAGAGACGATCCTGGCACAGATACGGTCGTTCTAATCGGGGAGATTGGGGGCTCTGCTGAGGAGGACGCTGCTAACTACATTCGCGATACGAAATATCCCAAACGAGTAGCCGCATATATCGCGGGTCGAGCCGCGCCCCCAGGAAAGCGCATGGGCCACGCGGGCGCAATCATAACCGGGACGGAGGGGACAGCTGACGCCAAGATGAAGAGTTTGAGAGAAGCAGGTGCTCTGGTCGCTGAGATTCCATCCGAGCTTTCCAAACTACTGCTCCAACAGGTTTCCCCGTTGCAGTAGACCCGTTGGGCGTCTACTTTGCCCCGAGCTCTCGTTTCTTCCAGCGAAGATTATCTCCCCGGCAACGCCTGCATCTGTAGGCGTTTGGCGAATTCCGTGAACCGCACGTCCTACATATCTTGAAGAAGAGCCTGTGACGTTGCGCAAGCTGTTTCTTCATCACGTCAGTGATCGGCATGGGAGACTACAACACAGGTCTTTGCCTACAATATATTATTGTGGCTCGGCTTGCGCTTCAGTATCACCCGCTTTTCGACGTCTCGGACCTTCGAGTAATCATGCTCCCGTGCCAATCTCGCTCGTCTCGGCCAAGGTTTCTTATTAGTCAGAGCGAACAATTAGGCCGCATTCAGGGCGACGAACTTTCAGAAAGACCAGCGAATCTAAAACTCTGAAGACTCTCTCAATCCTATTAGGAATCGCGATATTGATTTTCGGTCTTGTCGGTTTCTTCTACGGGCTAGCTCTCTACGGTGATAGAAGCAGCCAGGAGGTATCCTGCATAATAAACAAACGGCCTGTGTGCACTACATATTCCCAAAACGACCTTTTGCGGTATGTTCCTGAGTTCGAGCTGGTCACGGCAACATGCACTCTCCTCTTTGGGGTATCCTTGCTTTATTTTGGACAAAAGAGAGAGGGAACGTAGTTTGTGCATCGGGGACGATGACCCCCTCAGACGACATGGCGCGTCACTTTTTCGATCGCTGTCGAGAGTTGTTTACAAAGTTCTTCGAGATCCCCAATAGTTAGCTGATAGACTCTCTTCCTAGGGAGCGTCATAGTCTTGAGACTCTCTCGAGCGTTTTCGCGGCCGATCTTCCTTGATAGAAAATGGAGGAGGGAGCTTCTTACAACTCGTCTACGCTGATTGAAGAGCCCTCGGACCAATTCCTCAAACAACTCCTCGTTCACTACCGTGCTGACATTGTTTGGTGATATTCGGAGCAGAACGGAGTCTACCTTGGGTTTCGGTCGAAACGCTGAGGCGGAGATGTTCATGATGGGCCGAAGGGCAAGAGAACGCTGCGCCGTGATAGACAATCTTCCATACTCAGCAGTTCCAGCCTTAGCGAGAAGCCGTTCTCCGAACTCCTTCTGAAACACCAGAGATGCAACCTCGAATGTCTTCCGCGTCAGGAAAATGACTAGCTTTGACGAGAGAACGTAAGGGGGAGTTCCTACGACTTTGTTGTATTGGGGTAGAGGGATCTTGAGCACGTCTCCCTCAAGAATGGAGACATTTGGGCTCTTCTCGAACTCTTTTCGTAGGTGAGAAACTAGTCTCCGGTCTTTCTCGACTGCTATCACTCGCCCAGCCTGTTTCTCCAGAAGATGTGTAAGGGTCCCGTATCCTGCTCCCGGTTCAAGAACAGTATCTGTTCCTGTCACCTCGGCAGTCGAGACTACTCTTTGGGCAATGTGCTTGTTAGCTAGGAAATTCTGTCCTAGTCTCTTCAGCGGTCTATAGAGGACGGTTGTTTCCACAAGCTCATACTGCCCTAGTAAACAACCGGTATTTCGTCTCCGTGCTCAGTTCTTCTATGATTCTCTTCGCGATGATCTTCGGAGCATCGCTCAGCCCGGTTTTTTCCTGAATATCCTTGTAGCTTGTAAACGGTTTCCTTTCTCTCATGTTTACAATCTGCCACATCGATTTCTTGCCAATGCCAGGCAACAGCTCAAGCGAATGCATTCGGGGCGTAACAGGTTGCGAATTGTTGAAGAAAACGACGAACCTTTTCTCCTGGCTTTTGACCAATTCCGATATCAAGGGAACGAGCTCCGCTTTCGCGTTTGCGGTTAGTTGATCATAGCTGATCCGGCTTATGATCCGGTCAACCTTCTCTCTGCGTTCTCGACCGATATAGATCCGCTCGTGAACCAGAACTGTAGCGCCGATCTTGAGTTCCGCCTCCAGCAGAGTGAAGAACTGTTCACCCATAATCTGAACTGTCGGCACGGCCAAGTGCCTTGACTTCTCCGACGACCTGCCGTACGGAAGGTAGTCTAGAACATACGCGTACTCTTCGTAAACATGTCTTCTCTGTAAATATTCGTCTTCGTGAATGGCCAAGAGTAGGCTCTCCCTCTCTCTCTCCTTAGAATGTCTCTTCGAACGGCGCCCTTGACTCTCGCCGGCCACTGCTAGAGTGGTGGAGAACCAATGCTAGTCATTCAGAACCGCACCTTTTCTGCTTAATTGCGTATCGGTCGAGGTTTTCTATCGACTAGACATACCGCTTCATGATTTCCAGGATACCGTTCAGCTGGTCCGTACTCACGAACCTGCCCTTGACAGTCAACACGGCTCTAAGTTCCTCAATCGTCTTTGGGAGCGAGTTTACGATCTGGATCGCATCATTCCTATCCAATTGGAGTTTGGATGATAACTCCTCGACAAGCTTCTCAGCTTTATCCGGTGAAATCTTCGAGAACTTTCTCGCGTAGTCAAGGGTCCGGCGCTGGAACTCGCCCAGTTCTTCTTCCTTGATTTTTCCCAAGATCTCCTGGGCCTCTGCATTGGTCACGATTTTTCCTTCGACGATCTTCCTAGCCATATCAGTTCGATTCCTCTACCGAGGTTATGTGCTCCGGTCTGGCGATGATGATACGGGGCGTTTTCGTCCCAGCCACCTCGACAACGTAGCTGCGGCCGCGCTTCTCTGAGATCGTTCCTACACGTCCGTGGTATCGGCGGTGGGGCATCCCTTTCTGAACTGCTGGATTGATCATGATCCTGACCATTTGGCCTGGAGTGTAGGCGATGAGGAGTCTTCCAAGCGGTTGTTTGCCTCTGTCCCTGGGCTTCCTGCTAATGAGGGTCCTAGTCTTCGTTCTGAAACCCTTGGAACGTCGCAACGGGCAATTCTCCGGTGGAGAAAGTGGCGGGCCGGGAGGTTCCGTATATATGTTCGCGACATTTCGCTAATACATGGCCCAGGCAGCTGCCAGGTTCTTCTTCATTCTATCTGGAGAACATCCGACACTGCCTCTTGCAGAACTGAAGGCCATCCTCCAAGCATATGCGATAGACTACAGGATAGTGGGGAATTTCTACAAGCTTGTGGAGGTGGAAGCAGATCGCACTCGGCTGGAGTCGATAGCTGGTCGCGGAGGATATCTTGACGAAATGGGAGAGGAAGTTCTTCACACAGAGGACAACCTCGCCAGTATCAAGAGAGAGATTCAGTTCACTGATCTCGAACCCTTTCTCTCCTCGCGGGACAGTTTCAGCATACGAATGCTTCGGTTCGGCGGAGTTTCGAAAGAGCTCTCAAGAGTCCATCTAGAGGGTTATCTTGGTCAACTTCTCGAGGAGAAGACGGGCGCGAAGGTCGATCTTCGATCCCCCAAGAAGGCCTTTCGGGGAATCCTCGCCGGTTCTCTTTTCCATCTGGGATTAATTATGTACCAGCGCCCGAAGGGGAGCATCCATCGGCGACGGCCTCGAAAACGAGCTGTGTTTCATCCCAGCACCATGCCTCCTAAACTGGCTCGCTGCTTGGTGAACTTGTCGGAAGTGAGAGACGGAGAGACGTTCCTTGACCCGTTTTGCGGGGTCGGCGGGATTGCGATAGAGGCAAGTCTTCTTGACTGTAATGTTGTTTGCGTCGACGCCCTTTCGCGAATGGTCCGATCAGCTCGAAGAAACCTCGCTCATTTCGGGCTCAAATCAATCGGCCTTCTCAGAGGTGATGCTAGGAACATTCCGCTCCACACAGTCGATGCTATCGCAACTGACCCGCCCTACGGGACCGGCGCTTCAACCCTCAAGTCTACGACAAAGGATATTTTAGGAAAATTCTTACCTCAAGCAAAGATGATCCTGTCTCCTGGCGGGAAGCTCGTTTTTGCATCCCCTTTGGGAACCGGGGCCGCCGACTTGGCCAGGTCTCAGGGATTCAAAGTCTACGATCGTCACGAGCTATACGTACATCGAAGCCTGACAAGAGAGATTCTCGTGCTTGGAGCAAACTAGATGCCTGCAGGTATCGATGTCATATTCCTCGGTACAGGGGGGAGCCTTCCCACCAAGGATCGGGGTCTGCCCGCAGTCGCACTTCGGCGCGATGGCGAACTCTTCCTGTTCGATTGTGGCGAGGGGACTCAGCGGCAGATGATGCACGCGAGACTCGGCTTCAACCGTCCGATGTCGATAATGATCTCCCATCTGCACGGGGATCATATTCTCGGGTTACCTGGACTCCTTCAGACAATGTCTTCTCTGATTAGAGACAAGCCGCTCGACCTGTATGGTCCAGAGGGTGTCTCTTCGTATCTATCCTCGCTACGCCGAACACTAGGATTCGCCGCAAACTTTCCCGTACATGTCACAGAGCTCAAACCCGGACAAGAAGTATCGAAAGGTGCGTACACCATCAAAACAGCGAAAGCCATGCACGACATAGCCTGCCTCGCCTACGCTCTCGTCGAGACAGACCGTCCCGGCCGGTTCCACCCTGAAAAAGCAAAACGGTTGGGAGTCCCCGAGGGACCATTGTGGAAACAACTTCAGATGGGCAAAGAGGTCACCATCGAAGGAAAAACAGTCACCCCTCGCCAGGTTATCGAGAGACCTCGCCCTGGTTTGAAGATCGTCTATGCTATCGACACTCGTCCGACTGAAGAGGTAAAAGTGTTGGCGAAGGAGGCTGATCTTCTTATGCACGACGGGGGATTCGCTGAAGATCGGCGTGATAAAGCGAAAGAGTACTTCCATTCAACGGCCAGGGAAGCGGCTAGGCTCGCAAAAGCAGCCCGTGTCCACAAGCTTGCATTGGTTCACATCAGCGCGGTAACAAGAGACGACTCCATCCTTCTCAAACAAGCCAGGAGCGTATTCAAACCAACGCTTGTCCCAAAGGACCTGATGATATTATCGCTCAAACGCTCGACGTAAGAGCGACGACAAATCCTCAGACTCTACTATTTTCTCCTTTCTTCTCGCTGTCCCGCTACCCAATCGATCAATTGGTCCGGGTTTTCGGTGTCAACGATCACCCGGATTGGCCCGAGAGGCGATTCGCCCTCCGGTGCAGAGAATGACACGTGGCCTGCGTACGCCGCTTGTTTGTTTAGGAAAAAGACCAGTCGACTGCCTTCCACAGACCGTCTAAGGACGGATCTCGCCGCGGCACGAATTCTGTCCCGCTGAATAATCATTCGAAATCTCTCTAGCGAGGGCTGATTCTTCCCTTCGACAATTACCTTCCCGCTCCACTCGTCTATCTGTTGAACCTCGACTTCACCTCGAAGAATGTTGGTCACAGCCTTCTTGACTCTCTCAGGGTCCTCAGTCGGCCGGACTTCCGTTTCGCTGTAGACGAGAAAGCTCAGTTCGGGAGAGTCTTCAACAGACGTGCTGTTCGCCTCTTGAGGTCGTTCTTAGTATCCTCGTTCTCAACCACACGATCAGCAATAGCGATAAGTTTGCCGACTCCAACCTTCAGCTCTCTCTCATCACGTTCTACGAAGTCCGCCCAGTTTCTGGGACGGTCAGACCTTCCTCTCTTCAGCAGTCTCCGATACCTGCTCTCAGGGGAAGCGTGAATTGCGATAGTAAATACTCCGTACTTCTTGTTCAGCTCCTTGATCTCCTCTATGTTTCTAGCGCCCTCATAGACGAAAATGTTCCCATCGATCTTCTCTGTGAGCGGAGCCAACCGCTTGGCAACCGCACCCATTCCCTCCTCCTCCCTGATCTTCAACATTAGTCGGCCGAGGTTCTCTTTGCTGGGTGACAAGTTCCTCCGCTTCGCTTCGTCTCTTATGATATCCCCAGAGACGAAAACTGGAATACTACGTTTCGCGGCGACGGTAGATGCTAGGCTCTTGCCTGCACCTGGCATTCCGACGACTACAATAACGGTCTTTGACTTCCGTTTGTCCATGCTGGTCTGCGTATGTAGTGGGCGAGAGTGTTATAGCTCTTAAAAATAGAGCAGATTATCGGTAGTGAGGACTTGTCGGAAAATCAAGTTCGAAGCTTCATCTCGATAGACTTGGAGGATCAGCAGATTCTCTCCCGCGTAGCCTCGATCATATCTTCATTGCAGGCTCTGGGCGGTGATTTGAAACCTGTGGAGGTGGAGAATATCCATCTCACGTTGAAATTTCTAGGAAACGTGTCCACTCCTCGATTGGCCGATGCCAAGTCCTCTCTCAAACAACTCGCGTTTCCATCCTTCTCAGCCGAGATCAAGGGGGCGGGTGTCTTCCCAAGTCTCAGTCGCATGAACGTAATCTGGGTTGGTGTTGACGAGGGTTGGAGTCAAGTTGAGCAAATCTACGAGCAAGTCGAGAGGCTCTTGTCCAGCCTAGGTTTCAGACGGGAAAACCGCCCCTTCAGTCCCCATATCACGATAGCGCGGGTCAAGTCCGGGAGAAAGCGAGACGAGATCAGCAATTTTCTCCAGCGCTTGGTCGACGAGAGCTTTGGCACGATCACAGTGGATAAAGTCCGTCTCAAACAGAGCATTCTTTCCAGTTCCGGCCCGAAATACTCGACCCTGCTAGAAGTTCCTTCGCAACCTCAATAGCGAGTTATCAGTCCACTTTCAAATACTGACTCGTTACGTGGGGCCAATTTATGCCGAATTCTATTCAAACCGTCTTGGACCAGGTTGCAAAGAAGATCGTTCCCAGCGTAGCTGAAAGGGAACGAATGTCGCAGCTAGCTGAGAGATTGAAGGGTCAAGTTCAGAATATTCTGGACAACAGAGGATTTGGAGGAAACGTCTCGATCCAGGGATCCTTTGCGCGGAATACATGGCTGAGCGGTGAGGCCGACCTGGATATCTTTGCAAGCTTTCCTCCATCAATGGATAGGCAGGAGTGGACTGAGAAGATTCTCCCGGAAATTCGGAAGAGGATCAGCGCCAAGACGATCGATCGATATGCCGAGCATCCCTATTTGGAATTCCACATTACCGGGATCCGAGTGAACGTAGTCCCATGCTATTCCGTGGAAAAAGGTCAGTGGAAGAGCGCTACAGACAGGACACCCTACCATACCGAGTACATGACAAAGCACCTGACAGAACAGATGCGGCTTGAGGCTCGGCTCCTCAAACGGTTCACGAAGGGCATCCGATCATACGGTGCCGAGATCAGAGTGGGAGGATTCAGCGGAATGCTTGTCGAAACCTTGATTCTACATTACCACTCATTTCTAGAGACACTTACTCAAGCTTCGAGATGGAAGCCCATTATCTTCCTGGATATCGAAAGTCCCGGCGGTAACCAAGATTCTAGAGCTCGAGAATTCGACTCTCCATTGGTTGTCATAGACCCAGTAGACTCGAATAGAAACCTGGCTGCTGCCGTTAGAGATGATAAGCTGTGGGGGTTTGCCGCCGCGTCAAGAGAACTCCAGGAGCACCCTGGCATGTGGTACTTCTTTCCGCAGAAATACAGACAGCAAACCAAAGCCCAGTTTTCCAAAATCGTGAAGGATCACAACAGGGACATTGTGGCAATTTCTTTCGAGCATCCCAGGATAGTGCCTGACGTTCTCTGGGGGCAACTGTTGAAAACTGAGAATTCGATAACAGGGCTGATGACGCGACAAGATTTCCATCCTATCAGGTCGACAGTCTGGAGCGACGAAGCCCGACTAAGCGCAATCCTTATCGAGCTAGACAGGTCGACCCTGACCGAAGTTCAGCTACGCTTGGGTCCTCCGGTTTCTAAGATGGACGACAGCCAAGGGTTCCTCGATCGACACGTAGCCGCGAAAGAAACCGTTCGCGGTCCCTGGATAGAGGCTGATCGATGGGTGGTTGACAAGAAACGGAGACTCCTCACGGTCGAACACCTCGTCATGGAAGCCCTCAAGGATCCGAGGCTGGGTCTGACCATCCCTGACCAACTCGACAGCTCCTTCCGCAAGAATGTGAAGGTCCTAGAAAACGGGAAAATTCTTGCGTTGCTTGGGCGAGAAGGTTTTGACCAGGCGTTGTCAGAGTTCTTGGCGGCGAAACCAGCGTGGCTCAAAACCCATCACTAGCACCGCTATCGTCCCTCGTTAAGCCGCCTTACAATCGTCTCGTAGCATATCCGAGCGGTGAGCCGGAGCAGGTTGAGTCACGAATTCGTCAGCTGCATCAACTGGATATAACTTCGCTTGATTTTCAGGGCCGGCTGAAAACCGATCAGCTATCAGTCCTTGGTAAGGGGGTCGTTGGAATAGTCGTCGTAGGCCTCAAGGGCAATCGACGAATCGCTGTAAAGATTCGGCGCGTTGATGCGCGACGTCTGAACTTGATTCACGAGGCCGAGCATCTCAAGACCGCAAATTCGCTAGGTGTCGGACCCGAGTGCCTCGGCGGTACCCCAGACGTGTTGGCGATGGAACTAATCGAAGGCTTGTCCCTTCCCCTATGGCTGGAGACCCTCAAGGGCAGAGGCCGAAGATCACGGGTGCGGAGTGTCTTGAGACCCTTACTCGAAGAATGCGTCAGAATGGATGCTTACGGGCTCGATCATGGAGAGCTCAGCCGGGCTCACAAGAATGTGATCGTGTCGAACAATGACAGTGCGAGAATCCTGGATTTTGAAAGCGCCAGCGTTACGAGACGACCCAGCAATTTCACCTCGCTAACTCAGTATTTGTTTCTTGGAGGCAGCATTGCCAAGAAAATGATCAGGATCTTGGGGCCCGTGGATAGAGACGAGCTTCTGAGAAGTCTGAGAGACTACAAGGCCGGCGGATGGAAAGATGCCTTTGAGAGTGCAAGCAGAGTTTTAGGCTTAAACTAAGACTCGGTCTCAGGCCGTTTTCTTGTCGATGACACCGAGCCGCCTCGCCCGATTCTCAGCGTATCTGAACGCAAGAAAGCCCACCGCTAGGAGGATGATCCCTCCAAGAGTTGCAAGTCCAATGTATGAGAAGTATGAGTAGATGTCGCCCCCTTGGATCATCGCTTGCCTTGAGGCCCTCATGAATTCGGTAAATGGGAGCACGTTTGCTACGTCTGACACGGGATGTGGTAGAAAGGACACCGGAAATAGAGCTTCTGAGAAAACCATCAAGACTCCCGCAACATAAGTGGGTAGAGCCCACTCGAATTTTGTCGCGAACAATGCGTAAGCGCTGAGTAGTAGCCCTAGTCCAAACGCCGCAAGAACATTCACAATCATGGCGAAGAACAACAGAGTGACTGAAAGAGGGGTCACAACAAAAGGAATATTCGTGTTGAATACTGACGATAAAATGAAGAAGGACAGCACGAGAGAGACGATGACGGTTAGGGTTGAAGAGAAGAACGACGCAATCGTCCTCCCAGTCAAGTAAGGCAGCGATGAATGTGGAGAGATGAAGACCTGGGGGAATACGTAGGTCCATTTTCCTTCCGCTATGGCGAGTGTTGGAACCCAAGAGTATGCGGCAACGTGGGCGTATAATGCGGCGCCGATGAGGATGAAGGCGAGCTGAGCCGGACTAAACCTAGAAGGAACAGTAGCGGAGGCCCCTACAAAGTACACACTTGAGGCAGTGATAACACCCGCAAGCGGCCCGAGTGTTCTCATAGAGAATCCTAAGACGGGGTTGGTCCAGTTGAACTCTCTATACCAGCCAACTCGCACCGAAGCGAGAATGCTTCTGAGGACGCTCATCTTTGTCTCACAGCGATTGAACCAGTCCTCCGTCCCTTGTTTTCAAGGAATCGCAAGGCTCTGGAAGACGCGAAGAGGAGGATGACTGCCATCAGAGCGAGAATGAGAGCTTCGAGGTAGAGTGGAATGAATGGGATTGGGATCGGGAACCCCAGGCTCTGTCGCAGAGCGTCCATTCCGATGGTGAGGGGAATTATTGATGCTGCCGCTTGCACTGCAAATGGGAAGGGAGAGATTCCTTGACCAACCGAGGGGAAGTAGACGCCGGAAATAAGAGAGACGGGTTCGTGAAGCGCTTCGTTGACTGAATCAGCTTCCCTACCATAAGCCAGGTAGAGCGAGGATAAGGCCATGCCCATCGCGTAGAGAGATGCAAGGGTCAGAGAGAAGATGAGGACAACCGCGGGCCAATATGGATGGATAGGTGGAGCGAAGATAATCCATCCTAGAATGGCCACCATTGCTGCGGATGGTGCCGTGCCGAGGATCCCGCCGAGAGACATTCCTACCAGAATGGCAGTGATCGGCGCGGGGGAACTGATATAGATCTCAAAGAGTCCGACTTGCTTATCCCAGTTGAACTGGCTCGCCATCGACCACAGAACATTCCCCCAGAAAGAGATCATTACTCCACCGAGGATAGCGAATCCAGCGTAGGCACCGAGGCCGTAGGCTCGGTAAACCATTGTAAAGGAGAATGATGTGAAGAATGGGAATCCGACGTTGACTGCTACCCAAAGGGGCTCTCCGTAGATGCTTTTCGCTCTCACCCACAATCTGGCGTACGCGGTTCTCAGCCATGGGTTGCTATGCAGCTTCATGTTCTCTCTCCCGAAACCCTCGACCCACTAATGCGACGAAGACCTCTTCCAGAGTTGCTTGTTGCCTCCAGTTCGACACGACTGTCATTTCTGACTTCCGGACTGAGTCAATCACGGACTGCGCAGATAAATCTCCGTCCACGACAACTTGAATTCGTGATAACCCTCTTTCTTCATCGATTGATGCGGTGTAGCCTTTGACTCCGTCAAGTTTCCCAATTGGCTCAAGGCTTCCGGGAGCTGGAGGGGGTGAGACCTCTAGAACAAGAGATGGGGCACCTAGCGACCGTTTCAGAGCTGCGGGAGTGTCGCACGCAAGGATCTTGCCCTTATCGATTATCGCGACACGGTTGCAGATTGCATCGACCTCGGCCATGTTGTGTGTTGCGAGTAGAATGGTCCTCCCATGCTCTTTCGCTTGCTTCAGAATGTACTCGCGTATGCTTAGTGCCGTCATGACGTCAAGACCTATCGTCGGTTCGTCAAGAAATACTACCTTGGGATCGTTGATGAATGCTCTTACTAGGGTGACTCTCTGCTTGTAGCCCGTGGAGAGCGCGTAGAACTTTCTGTCCAGATAGCTCTGCAGTCCTAGCATGTCCGAAAGTTCGTTTATGCGCTTGTGTGCCTCTTCGGAGGGTATTCCGTAGAGCTGGGAAAAGAACCATAGGTTTCCGCGGGCACTGATGAAGTCGTAACCTGCCCTCTCTGAACCGCTAGCCATGTTGATTACGGCCCGAATCTTTTCCGGCTCCTTTTCCACATCAAAACCCATTACCCCAGCCTTACCCGAAGTCGGCAGCAGAAGTGTGGAAAGTATTCGGATCATAGTTGTCTTTCCAGCGCCGTTCGGCCCGAGCACGCCGAATATCTCGCCCTTTCGAACTTGCAGATTGACACCGTCGAGGGCGGTGACCTTTCCCTCTTTACTATCGAACTCGCGTCTAAGGCCATCCACTTGGACGGTGATTTCCGTATCGACGCGATTCATGACGTTCCGTAACCCTTGCTAATCTTCCCGAAATTTCGGTGCGTCATTTAACGGTTCGTCGAGTGTGTTCAAATTCTCACCGATTGTTTCGCGTCGCTAGAGGTTTCTCGAAGCAGTATTCGGACGCGTTGAGATAAGGGTTGTTCGAGTGATTCACCAGAAACGTTCTTTCAACGCCTCTCGTTCAGCCTCCATTATCGCCTCAAAGAATCCGTTCGTGGGCTTTCGGTGTTTTCGAAGAATGTCCGCGGCCGATTCAAGCGTTACTCTCCTTCCAGCCAGGGTATAGACCGCGAGCCTTCCATACTTGTCAACAAGTTTCGCGGTCTCCTCTGCTCTCGATAGAACACTCTTTTCTCTCTCTGAGAGGTGTGCCCCATTCTTTGACAGAATCTTCTTCATGTCCTCATCGGAGACTGCCAATGCGGCAAGACTCTTAGATCCGCATTCAGGACATTCAGGAGCAGCGGGAATATCCTTGACTCTTCTCATCTCAACATACTTCCAGCAGTCTGTACAGACGATCGTCTTAACCTCATTGAGGATTCTCGCCTTCGCTGACCCGACCAATATCTGGCCCAGTTTTTCCGTCGGAATCAAGTCCGTCTTCCGACTGATCCTCTCGAGCCCTATCCTCGAGATCGGTGTCGCTTCTCCCGCTACTGTTTTGACCACCTTGAGCTGAATCTCGCGTCTGGCGACAGATTGCAGAACCTCTTTGGTATGAGGAATGTCCATGTCTCTCTCCAGGGTCTCGCGAACAGCCTCGTCCATGATGACTGTTCCCTCGAAGCTCTTCGCGAGCTGGCGAAGAGTTATGCTGCTGAAATCTGTCCATTTCGAGATCGCTCCAAATCTTCTCGCGACATGGACGAGCCTTCGCTTGAACAATCCGGTTCTCTTGGACGCAGTTATCGCCACATCGTCCACTTCGATCTCAGAGAGTCGGCGGACCATCTTCACAACATCATTCGCGTCTACTCCACCGACGGCTTGGAAGACAATCCTGTACGGATCTTGCTGGATCCCGACACTGACGCCTGCCTCGTCCGATAACAAGTGTCCGATGAGTCGGGCTAGGGTACGGTTGACCAGTGTTCCCAGGTGTGAGTTGACGATGATGAAGTCGTCCCACTCCTCAACAGTAAGAAGGTGGTCGTTTGGAACTGGAAGTCCTTGTTCGTATTGCTCATACGTCTCGAATATTGCCCGTTCAAATGTCTTGGGGTCCGCAGGATATTCCTGACTGAGTGATTGAGCTATTTCTTTGATGTTCTGGCCGGTTGAGTACATTTCTCCTACTTTCCTTCTTATCTCTCCGACTTCGCTCGCGACCTTGTGAGGGACGGGTATTTCCTCCCCTACCCAGCTGGGTATTGCTCCTGTCGGGTCGGAGATTGGCTTGACGAATATCTTATCGCCTCTGATGCTCTGCATCATCCACGGTGTTCCCCGCACGATGAATTTGGTACCCGGTTGACCGTACTCGGCTACGAAAGCTTCGTCTAAGACGCCGACTGCCGTATCCGTCTCCTGCTCTATGACGAGATACTGTTTCTCGTCAGGTATCATTGAGAGCTTGTTGAAGTAGTAAGTGTAGAGGTCTTTGACTCTCGACGGCCTCATCACCATCTTGTCTTGCGGCGAGACCCAGGCGAGGCGTGGAAAACGCGAGTGCATATAGTTCGCGACAGAAGCAACTTCTTCTTCTGTCAGATTCCGATACGGGAACGCTTTCGAGATGAGTTCGACAAGCTCGTTATAGTACCATTTTCTGTTCTGTATCAGCAATCCTGCCAGTTGGTGGCAGAGAGCGTCGAGCGGTTTCTCTGGAACTGAAACCTCTTCCAAGTTCTCGCTGAGTGCTCCTCTAGCAACGACGAGCGATTCGAGGGCATCGTCAGAATCGCTTGCGATGATCACTCCATCCGCCATCTTACCGACGCTGTGGCCTGAGCGACCTACCCGTTGGATGAGCCGCGTCACCTGGTGAGGGCTCATGTACTGGATTACGTAGTCTATTCTTCCAACATCGATTCCTAGTTCCAAGCTTGAGGTGGCTACGAGACCTCTGAGCTCGCCTCCTTTCAGGCCTCGTTCAGCGGTTATCCGGGATGGTTTGGCAAGGCTCCCGTGGTGTATTGAAATTGGAAAGTCAATGTCCCAGACCTTGAACCTACTGGCCAGTATTTCGGCGATCGATCTCGTGTTTGTGAAGAGTATGACTGACCTGTGATTCTTGATCATCTCTTTCATTATCCGAAGCCTGGCGGCGACCTCCGGGTGTGTGAATATCTTCGCGGCTAGTTGATGGTCCTGGCCGGACGGTTCAGGAAAGAGTGTCTCCAATCGCATCTTCCTGGCAACCGGAATCCTCACAATCTCTACGGGTCTGTTTGTCCCGACCAGAAATGCTCCAACCTTCTCGGGCGATCCAATTGTTGCCGAAAGCCCGATGACTTGGAAGTCTCTCTGGGTGATCCATCTTAGACGCTCGATGGCTATGGCTAGCTGGCTGCCTCTCTTATCCTCAGCCAGCTCATGCACTTCGTCAATTATCAGGAACCTAACTTCACGAAGGTGTCTCCGCATGATACGCCCAGGCAAAAGCGCTTGCAGAGTCTCTGGAGTTGTGATTAGCATGTCGGGGGGGTTGCGAGCATGTCCAACTCTCTCTCTGACCTCAGTATCGCCATGTCTTACCGCAACTCTAAGGTCGATTTTCTTTCCCCACCATTCTAGGCGGTCCAGTAGGTCTCTGTTCAGCGCGCGAAGCGGGGTCATGTAGAGAATCTTTACACCAGGACCTCTGTCAGTGTTCATCAAGAACCTGGTGAATACCGGTAGTATAGCGGACTCTGTCTTTCCGCTTGCTGTGGGAGATATTAGAAGAACATTTTTTCCTTCTAGGATGGGGGGAATTGCCTTTTCTTGTGCCTCGGTCGGTTTTTCGAATCCTTTTTCCCTGACAGCTTCCGCTAGGGGTTTCGGGAGAAGGTCAAAGACCGTCGAAGACAACTGGACAAGCAGGCCTTCTGCTGTTCGATAAAAACCTAGAAAGCGTTAAGGGGCAATTGTTCGGCCTTGTATCACTGAGCCCTGGTGCTGTTTGAATAAAGATCTGGATAAGGCCTGGAGAGAGAGACTGGTAAAGAACCATCTTGACCTTATCATACTCAGGCTTCTCAAAAGTAAGCCGCGCTGGGGATACGAGGTTAACCTTGAGATCCGCGATCGATTCAAAGTCTACCTGAGCGCAGGAACACTCTATCCACTCCTCCATTCAATGGAGGAGAAGGGCTACTTGCAAGCCGTATGGGAAGCGGAGGGCGGACGAGGCCGAAAAGTCTACAGGATCACTCCTAGAGGTGAAGAGTTCCTGACTGCTGGCGCTCGTGCTGCAGAAGAGTTTTTGAGGCGCATCCAGTATGAGGCCGAGATAGGACCCTTCCAGCAAAAACACGTCTAGACTAGACTTGAGACTTTGAGCGCTTATGTTCGCAAGTTCTGGAGGTTTATCCAGAAAAATGAAACCGCAAGAGGCCTACTTCTAGTAGGGATTGTGATACTGGGTGCCCTAGCCGTCTGGGGCGGAGTTCGTTTGGCGCTCAATACTGAGTACCCTGTCCTAGTTGTCTCGTCCCCGAGTATGTGTCCACCGACGAACTGCGTCCTCCCCGTGGGGGCGCTTATCGTGATCAGGGGGCAAGATCCTCGAACTATTATTGCAGGTCCACCTCCTCTGGGCACGATAATCGTTTTTCGTCCGAACACTGACCAGCCGGACTATTTGGTGGTTCATCGGGTTGTTGATGTCAGGGGGAACCAGACCGTGGGTGGACCCTACTTTGTCACTGAGGGAGACAATAATCACGGTGCGCTTGATCAATGGGATTATCCGACGTCGGCAAACCCTTACGGTGGGGTGCCTGCTTCTAATGTTGTAGGAGTGTACCAGTACACTATTCCGATTCCTTATCTTGGATCTGCGATATTGGGTATTCGTAATTTTATGTATGATGACAGTACGGGCCAGCCGAGACCGGAGGGAATCCTTGTGATCGTTATACTCATCATAGCCCTGTTTGCGTTCGAGGTGATTGAGCCCTCGAAGAAGCCGAAGGCGGAAGCGTCAGCGTCTGAGCCCAAAGCTGAGGCGGCGCCGAGCCAAGTCGGGTCGTCCTACTTCCATAGGATATTCAGTTTTGGCTCAGCCTAGATCCTCTTTATGAATAATCCGGCTGCAGATCGTTTTTTGGCTGTTGGCCAGAAATGCCTCTCTATACGCTGGGGTCCAAGAAGCCTCGAGTCCATCCGACAGCGATGATCGCTCCTAACGCGAGCATCATAGGTGATGTCGTTGTCGGCTCACGGACTAGTGTTTGGCCAGGAGCTGTGCTTCGAGGCGATTACGGGAGGATTAGGATCGGAGCAAACTGTAGCCTGCAGGACAATGTTGTCGTCCACTGTTCGTCCGAAAACGCCGCGGTTATTGGCAATGGTGTTACAGTAGCTCACAGTGCAATTGTCCATGCTTGCAGAATCGGGGACGAGTGTCTCATTGGAGCCGGAGCCATTATTTTTGATGGGGCGAGAGTTGGTGCTCATTCTATCATAGGGGTCGGAGCGGTGGTTCTTGAAGGTAGAACGATCCTTCCGCGATCTGTCGCGGTGGGTGCGCCCGCCAAGGTGATGAGGAGGGCAACAGACAATGATGTTCGGATGATAAGAGAATCCTACCGTGCCTACGTGAAGATGGCCCAAAAGTACACTAGTACAGGGGCTTTTGATACCGGGATCGGATGAGGGCCGGGGCCGTTTTCGGGGATTCGCATCGGGCGTTGTCACGAGATTTTGGGAGCCTACCCGGGGGTCGCTGATTATCTCTTGGTTTTTCGTTGGGGAACGTATGGATTTGTCGTTGTCAGACGATTAACGTCTTTCCGATCTTCTTAGCGTTTGAGGGTTAGACGTTTTTCTAACCCTATCAGTGAACCATTTCCTTGGACTGTGTACGAATGTTCAGTCCGACCTTCCGAACATCACGGGTCTTATCGAGACATGCTTTAATGTCAGAGCGCTAGAAATGCCGGAGACGGCGATGATTGGTCAAAGCCACTAACAGAGTTTTCTTTATTCAACCAATCATTCCTCGGAAGGGCGAAATTGTTGTCTCGATTCATAAGGATAGCTCGTCTGACGTTCTGTTAACCTGTCGTAAGGTGCCTCTCCGGCGTTGACCTTGTCTTCGGCGTTTGGTTGTCCATCCTGTTGCTCACGCCCATTCTCGGATTCCAATGCGAAGGGCTGCCGCACGTGAACTTTTTACTTTCACATTTGACTTTCGGCATCCCCTCTCGTTTTTGGCTTACCGAGCATCATAGTGAGCTTTGTGATAGATCCGACAGCTCAAGGCTCCCTGGCATCCTCTCCACGCGCCAACACCGATCGGCGGCGAGGCCACTCATTCAAGAGAGACGTCCGAAGTAATTGTTCGGGATTTTCTAACGAGCCCAAGACTGGAGGCTTAGATGCGAACGTAATTCCACAGGAACTGCTCCGGTTCACAAGCGCCCAGGAAAAACCAGCGAGAGCCTTGCGCCAATGACAGGTGAACCCTGGATGAACCCTCCCCTTATGCATCGTGGAAAAAGGAGAAGTCTTGAGAGCGCCGGCCTAGCCTTGCTGCTCGTCGCGGCAGTGGCTGTCAGCTCCATGTCGACTTTGAGGGGCAACGTTCCCCAGGTTGTCGCGACCAAGAGTGAAGAACCCGCATTTCCTACCAACCCGTTCTATAACCCGGGACCGTGCGCTTCCTGTACGACCAGCTTCCAATACATCGCGAACGCTCACTCAGGCATCCAGACACAGTCGGCCTCAATAGGTTCGTGTGGGGGGTTGTGCAACGGGCTCTTCCTGGTTTCAGCAGGGACATTGTATGATCCGGTTGGAA
This sequence comes from Candidatus Bathyarchaeia archaeon, assembly GCA_035935655.1. Taxonomy (NCBI): domain Archaea; kingdom Thermoproteati; phylum Candidatus Bathyarchaeota; class Bathyarchaeia (SeqCode); species Bathyarchaeia archaeon. Next base: position 194,556 of record DASYWW010000012.1, on the reverse strand, counting down.
TGCTTGGCGAATCAGTAGCATACAACGACTGTCTAGGGATTGTTTGTGGAATAAACCTGGCCACTTGGAGTCTAAAACTTCCTTCGGGCATACCTGATGCATGCGTTCCAAACATACCATTAGCGACGGGCACAACATCGTCGTCGTGTGCGGATGTCAGGGGCTTCGACTTGTCTGGTACTATAACCGGAGCGCTTGGTGGAATACTCTTGACCTCGGCAACCCCGGTCGGTGACCCAACTTGTACAAAGTTTCTAGGGGCAACGCCAGACAAGGGCAACATACCAGCAAATGCCTGCTGGACTACTGATTACCAGATTGTTCAAGCAGGGCAATCAGTCAACCCTCCCTGCATTGAAGGAGTAACCGCCTGCATAGGAAGCTCGTCGATCACCTCGAAAAGCAATACAACCGTGGTAAATCCTATAGTCAGCGGCAAACAATACAACGGGACATTTGTCCAGATTGGGACACAAGTCACGCAACAGACGTGGTATATCTACCGAGAGATTACGAGTCTAACCCTCCAAATTGTACCACCGGCAGTCGTGCCCACTTGCGTAAAGACGAACTCTGGCTCAGCGAACGTCTGTAACAACGATGTCAGCGTCTGTGGGTTCTTCGCCGTAGGCAAATGCGATCCTCTGCGGACATTAACCAGTTCTCTCCCTGGGTTAGTCTCAGACATCAACAAAGTATCAATTCTGACATCGACGAGAATCAGTTTCGGTCTCAACTCGGTGGGTTTTGGAGGACTTACGTGCAGCCAACCCGACCTCGTCGCAGGCAACTGCTGGTATGGGATCGTGGGCGTCTGGATTGGCGGTCAAGGAATCCAGACGTCGGGCTGCACAGGTCAGAACACTTGTAATTTCGTGCAAGGCATTCATACCCAGCTGCCCATCTTTCAGGACCCTGGATTGACCCGGCCAGCATCAGTTCCAACTGTCGACCAGCTCGTCAATCTGTCGCAGCTCACCAACAAGACGATGCCAGAAATCATTGCCGCGAACACCTATGGGCAAGTTTTCAGCTACATTGATACTCAAAGTCTTGGGGTACAGTATTCTGCAAATACTGTGAGCTGCACAATTAGCACACTGACGAGCTGCATAACAACCCCGGCGCCTTTAGTGATCAACGTGCCAATTATCTATGACATTATCGGCTCCAAAAGTCTGGCGACATGGCTTTACCAGTATCCGGGCATACCTCCCAATGGAGGTACGACGGCAGGCTTCATCTCAGGACGGGTCGTTGATGGATCGAGTAAGAACATACTAGGCCACTTCAGTCCGATAGTAGGCGCATGCATCGGACTGAGCGCACCCTGCAGTGGCCAACCCGGACAGATCGAGCTGCAGACCGACACCAACGGTTTCTATAGTCTTTCGAACATTCCACCGGGCACCTACACACTCTACGCCTCGGCCCAAGGCTACTCAACGGTCTTTCAGACAAACATCGTCACCTCGGTCGGCGACACGACCGTTGTCAACTTCGTCCTTCAACCGGCCAATTCTCCAGGAGCCTCATGCCTGATACCACCAACTCCGAACCCGATACCCTTCCAGCAGCCTATCCCAGGAATCGCTTGTATGCCAAACTGGGTTTGGTACACTTTAGGAGCCGCTGTCTTCGGAACCATCATAGTTCTGGTTCTAGCATGGTCGCCATTCGGAGGGACTCTCATCTCCGGGGCAAGCAGAGGACTAAAGAGTCTCGCGAAATCGCGGCGGTAATGGCAGTGCACGTGGGCCTGCTACGTTTTCTACAGCATTTACCAGAAAGTGTCATCAGAAGCTCAGACCACGAGGCACCATGCTCCTGTTGTCTTGTAGGTCGAAGTGATCACCAATTAGGATAAGTCAAGGGCCGGAATTAAGTTGGGTGAGGCCACCGGGGGAGGAAACCTTTAATGGTGGGTAGCAGGATGAAAACGTGGGAAAGCATTGGCCGTCCTCAAAGTTGACGACAGGTACAGGGTTCTTCTCGACAAAGAAGTGCGGGAGCTTCTAAGGGTCGCTCCCGGCGACAAGGTCCTGGCGATTCCCTACTCCGAGGGAGTTCTCATCACGTCTCTCAAAGGAAAACGGTTCAAGACTTCCCTGGCCGGTTTCCGGTTCCGGGAAGAGCGCCATGAAGCCTCCAAGTACCTATTCAAGAAGAACTAGCCAGTGCCAGTTCTCGACACGGTCGTACTCTTTGGTGCGGCCGATCCCAAAGACCCTCATCACGAGAAGTCAACCTTCCGCCTCGCACAATTGATCCAACCTGGCTTCTACCTCGCGTCCTTCGCCCTTTTCGAGTTTGATATCGTGATGAAGAGTCGCGGGATGAACTATCGTGAAAGAATGGCGAGGCACGCGCTCCTGGCCCGGGACTATCCAGCAACAACTTCCAGGGTGAAGGCGCTCTCCCCTCAGTCTTGTATCTGACTTCCAGAATAGAAGGCGAGGAAAAGGTTGACTATTTCGACGCCGGTGTTGCCGCTGAGGCCCAAACCTTGGATGGAAACGTTGTTTCCACAGACTTGGTCTTTGACCGAATATCCGGGGTCAGAAGGGTTTGGTGAATGCTTGGAGGCTTCGATCCCGCAGGCTTATCTGGTACTCATTGGCTAGGTAGTCAGACGGCGATGATTGCTCAAAGTTACTCGGACCATAGATGAGCGAGAAGGCATTTGCCTGAGCCGTCGAAGAACAATCCGTTGGTTAGCTCAGTTTTGACTGAGAGATTTCTCGGACGAGGTTTCTGAGGGTTTTCCACGATTTCCTTACGATTGGTGGAAAGTCTCGATTTGCCAAATAGTACTCACTAAGAAACCGGACGGTTATGGGATCGTGCGCGTACCCTGATCCAATTTCGCCGTATTCTTTCTTTAGCTCCTCGATTCTAGAATCTCTTCGAACCTTCGCGAGGATGCTCGCGGCCGAGACAGTGGGATATTTTTCGTCCGCGTGATGTTCGGAGACCAGTCGGGGTTTGAAGCTCAGGCGTTCCAGAATGTTGTTCTTGAATCGCTCGGGTCGAGTATCCGAGGCATCGACATATGCAAGGTGAGGCTTCAATTTCTCGATCACATCTGCCATCGCTTTCGCTTCTAGCAAGTTTAGTCCCTGGAATTTTGGAGAACGGTTTACTACCAAGTCCAGATAATCCGCTTCCAACTCTACAATGTGATACTCATCGACGACCTTCGGAATCTCGATAGAAAGATCCATTCTAGCTTCCGGCGACAGTTTCTTTGAATCTTTAACGCCAAGCGATCTAAGCTGGTCGAGTTTCTCCTCCTCGATTCTGATCCCGGCAATGACTAGAGGACCGATCACGGGACCCCGACCGGCATCATCCACGCCACAAACCCGCAAGAATACGCTAGCTCCGTTCCATCCACGCGTCAACGATCGAGAGTATCCTCTGTATCACTTCCTCACGGTTGTCACGCGAAATCTCGAAACTCACGGCCTCAGCAAACCCTGGCGACCTCTCAATCTCAGGGTAATGTGACCCATATTTGACAGTCGCAATCACGTTTCGCCCGGCTGACAATAGTTTGGCTAAAGTGCGTCTGAAAGCTCTGCTTGTCATTTCCATGGGTCCGATCTCATCAAGGAGAACGAGATCAGCGGACCGTTCTGCAGCTCTTTTCAACGCACCTACACCGATCTCTTCAAGATCTTCTGGATCGACACTGTACTTGCCTACTCTCGGGCCGACGCTATCTCCCGTTCGGGCGAGCCAACCTTCAGCGCCTGAGGAGAGGTCGGTTGTCTTAAACCCGATGCGTTCGTCGCCTTTTCTCACCTCGCGTGTAACCATGCCATCAACTCTAAGCCCTTTGTTCTTGTAGTGATCGTGGATTCGCTGCATGAGGGTCGTCTTTCCAACTCCTGGAGCGCCTGTCACGAACACTATTGTAAGGATGTTCACGGTTTTGGCTCAGGAGGAATCCACATCATTTTGAAATTTAGGCCAAGGTAGTATACTTCCGAGGCTTCTGGGCGGCTCGCTTTCGGTTTCAACAATCTGCTTTTCTCGAAGAACTCGTCAGCTTCGTCCTGAAACCGTCTGAGCTCGGGTCCGTGGAAGAGTTTGATGAACGCGTCTCCCCCTTGCTTGAGAACCTCCTGCACTATTCTAAGCGCGGCTCTTGCGAGATCCACTTGTCTAGCATGATCCACGTCCCATGCTCCAATGATTGTTGGTGCCAAGTCTGACAGAACCACATCTGCAGGTCCCTTCAGCTCCGAAACTATCCTCTGCGGTAGGTCTTCAGAATAGATGTCTGCCTCTATCAGCTTCACATTTGGATAGGGTAGGGGTTCGATCTTCTTGATGTCGATTCCAAGAACTGAGCCTTCCGGTCCAACCGCTTCTCGCGCAATCTGAAGCCAGCCTCCCGGCTGGGAGCCGAGGTCGACAACTTTCTGACCTGGAAGCAAGAGCTTGTAGGTTCTCGATGTTTGGAGAAGCTTGTAGGCCGCTCTGCTACGGTAGCCTTTGAGCTTGGCCAGCTTGTAGTACTGATCCTTCTTCCTACGCTCAATCCACTGGTTTGGCATAATGACAGTAATTGTATCCTAGCTGACTCTGGACCCGTTTGGCACATCCCTATCGATCGTAAGAATAGATAGCTTCTCGCCATCAGAGGCGGCCAGGAGCATGCCCTCAGATTTCTCCCCAGCAAATTTCGCTGGCTTGAGATTCACCAGGAATGCAACTCTCTTGTTCATCAGCTCCTCCGCCGCGTAATAACCAACGAGGCCGGTTACAGTCTGCCGCTTACCTTGAGGACCAAAGTCCACAACAACCTTGTAGAGTTTCTCAGTTCGCGGAACGCGCGAGACCTCCACAACTCGCCCAACTCGGATCTCGAGCTTCTTGAATTCGTCTATTGATACTTCTTTGGCCGGATCATCCATGGTTCCGCCAATAAGGCCGGCGGCTTTTAGGGTTTGGAGAATGGCTACTCCTTGGCCTTAGGTCCAACAATCACACTAGAGGTCCGTAACGGCTGTAGATACTTCCCAGCCATTTCTTGAAGTTGACTTTTGTTGATCTTTCGGAATAGCTGACGCCGCTTCGCGAAATAGTCCAATCCAAGTCCGTAGTGGACGAGATTATGGCTTGTCCTGGCAACTCCCTCGGTTGACTCCAGTTCCATCAAAGCAGAACCGGTCTGGTTCTCCTTGGCGTCCTCAAGCTCCTGATCCAAGACCGGCTCATCGATAACCCGGCTAATCTCCTGTTCCATCAGCTCCTTTGCACGGTCCACGTTCTTCGGGTTTACCCCCGCAAGGGCGGTCCAGTTCCCGCCCTGGAGTCCAGCATTGAGAAACGACGTGCACGAATATGCCAGCCCTTCTTTGTCCCGCACCCTCTGTCCAAGCCTCCCCATGAAACCCAGCTCCCCCAGTATGGCGTTAAGCAAGTTAAACGGTTCATAATCCGGGTGCAGCCGCGCGACGGCTAGCGTTCCCATCAGGATCTCGGTTTGAGCCTTGTGAGCCATAACAATCTCTTTCTTCGCCGGATTTGGCTCGGTTCCGGAAATGCTCTTCACTGCTGAAGAGTCTTCTCTCTCACCGAAAGTACGGCCGCTCCACTTTAACGCTTGGTCGGATTTGAACTGTCCCGCGAATGCTACGATGACAGGAGCCTTGGCAAAATGATCGTGAAAGAAATCGACGAGGGTTGCTCGCTCGATCTTCTTGACACTCTCGGCCGTACCGAACCTGTCCTTACAGTAAGGATGGTTCTTGGGATAGACCAGTGCAAGTAACTCGCGCATTCCTCTCCTCGTCGGATCGTCGTCTCTCAGCCGGATGTCGGTAAGCAGTTCCTCTTTCTCCTTCTCTACATCCTTCCGGTCAAACGAGGGGCTGGTCAAGCACTCCGATAGAATATCGAGTACTCTCTTCATCCAAGGGGTCGTCATCCGCGCCTGGAACAAGATCGCGTCAGGCGCATTCCGGAAACTAATCGCTGCCCCAACGGATTCCAAAGAGTCGGCGATTTTCTCCGGCCCTATCTTCCGCGAGCCTCTGATCAAGAGCCTGGTTGCAAGCTCTGCGATTCCATGGTGATTCTTCGGCTCTAGCGCCGTTCCAGCTCGAATGCTTCCGTTGACTGCAACAGTCGGGTTATCGGTTGTCCGGTATAGAAGACATCTTACTCCTTTGGCGACAGAGTGTTCTTCGACCAGTTTAGGAAGATCGGAATCAATGCCCATGCGAGTTCCTCGTGCCTACCGTTCTGCAAACTGTTCGGTTCTCAACGGTCAGATACTTCCTCGCGATCTCCGAGATCTTGTCGGCAGTTACCTTTGACAATTTGTCAACCAGCTTCGGTATCGTCTCAAATGAGATGACCAGTTCGAAGATTCCGATCACAAATCCCTGACGAGCAACGCCATCAAACGTGTATGCGTACTGTGACCGAATCTGTGCCAGCGATCTATCGAGCTCGTGCCGACTTGGCGGCGTCCGCTTTATCCTCTCGATCTCATCGAACAAGAGCTTCTCAGCCTTGCCAATAATGACGCCGTCCCAGACTGTAAGGTCAAGAGCGAAGACCGAGGGATCGATGGTTGGAAAGAACTCTGAAGACGCTTGAGTCGCAATCTTCTTCTCAACGAGTGCCCTGTAAAGTCTAGCGCTCCTTCCTGATGTTTGACCGGGGCCAAACGCGAAGAGTCTTACTCCACTGAGAACAGCATCCAGCATCATTAGTCCGTAGACGTCTTCGTTGCCAAAGCCTGGGGTATGATAGGCGACTTTGATGTAGTCAGCCTCGGAAGGAATCCGCAACTCTACCCGTCTTTCTCCGGCCTGGGCGGGCTCGACGATATTGGGTTCAGGGGGGTTCTCAGTCTTGGAGAGGGGGGCGAAGCTTTCCTCGATTTTGGGTAGAATCTTCTTTGGAGAGAAAGGTCCCGCTACAACCAGCATAGCGTTTCCCGGCGCATAGTATCGTCGATAGTGTTCGAAGAGATCGTCTCGGGTGATTCGTTGAAGATCAGGCTTTGTCCCACCCTCCGACCACCTGTAAGGATGGTATCGGAACGCGGTAAGGAATAATTCTTCAGTTGCCTGGAACTCGGGATCGTTCTCGTTTCCTTCTCGTTCAGACACAACGACTGATCGCTCTGATTCAACTTCGCGTGGATCGAAGGCGGCGTTCATCATTCTCTCTGATTCGATCAATAATCCTGTCTCGATGTGATCTGCCGGGAGGATTTCGTAGTAGGCGGTGAAATCTTTCGAGGTAAATCCGTTGTACTCTCCTCCGACTCTACTAACGAGACGTCCGATGTCCCCTTTGGCAAGCTTGCCTCCGCCTTTGAATAGCATGTGCTCGACCCAATGAGATATTCCGGTGAGGCCAGGCTTCTCGTTTCTTGAGCCCACTCGGTAAATGGTCCAGCAGCCAGCGACGGGAGCGTTGGGGATCTCCCGAATGAGGACCTTCAGTCCGTTCTCTAGCGTCGACCTTGTTACCTGAAGCTCGCGCGGGATTGATAGCGTGGTTTCCATTTCTTGGATTTCCTGTTTGCCGGGATTCGTTGTTGTAAAGGGCTATTCCGTTTTTTCGCTTCGGCCTGAAAGCTCGTCGAACTGCTCTTTCGTGATTGCGTCCATGTCGAAAAGCCTCTGTGCAACGGTAGAGATTTTTGTGACTGAGTGCAGTTTGACCCCCTCTTTCATCAGATGCTGTTCGCCCCCTTCTTGCCTGTCGAGAAGAACTAGAGCGTCCTCGACAACTCCTCCCTCTCCACGGATGCTTTGCAGAGCCGTGAGAATGTTCTTGCCGGTCGTGATCACGTCGTCGATAAGAAGGACCTTTTCACCCGGTGTCAATATCCCTTCGACCGTTTTTTCTCTCCCGTGTAGCTTGACGTCCTTCCTCGTATAGACGAGAGGCTTGGATAGAGTGTATGCAAGTACGGAGGCCCACGGCAGCCCGCCTGTTGGTATACCTCCAATCTTGTTGATTCCCTCAATAGATCTAGCGCTTTTCAGCAAGAGCTCTGAGCATGTATGGAACGCGTCAGGAAAGCTGGGGATCACTCGGAGGTCTAGATAGTATGGGCTTATCCTGCCTCCTGATAATGTGAACATTCCAAATTGCAAAGCTCCAGTTCTCACTAGCAACTTGGAGAAGTCATCTTCAAGAGAACGCGGCGTCTAGGAACCCACCATCATGTACACGGATGAGAATAGAAGCGCCAAACTCCTGCTCATGAGCAGTCGGATTCGGGTATAGCGATTTAAAGCCAAGCTCAAGAGAAGGCGACGGGAGGGAACAAATTCGGAGCTTTGGATTCCTTACGGTGAGACAGAGATTCCGATCAGAGTTCCCGACGACAATTTCTACAAGATTCTGGAACCCAAGAAACCGGACGCGACCAAGCAGCTCTCCAATCAGATCGAGGAGTCTCTTTCTCATCCCATCAATGACTTTTCACTTTCAAACATGGCAAAACCGGGGGCAATCGCTGGTGTTCTGATCGACCCGATCGTTCCCTTACATGTTCAGCATCGGGGGGTTGAGATAATCAGGACAAAGCTTGGCGCTCTTGGAGTTACCGAGATCAAGCTCTTCTCACGCAGTAGAACATCCAACGTGGAGGTTCAATCCTCTTCAGCTGACCTTGGCGTAAGAAGCCTTGACCCTAAGAAGGGAGATTTTGCCGAACTTGGCAAGACCAGTCAAGGAACCAGCGTCTTTCTTGAAAAGGATCTGCTCGCTTGCGATGTGAGAATTAGCCTCAGTATTGTAACGCCTCACTTTGCTAGCGGTTTCACGGGCGGACCGGATATTCTGCTTCCAGGAGCATCCTCACTGGATACTATTGTGAAGAATAGATCACTGATGATCAAGGGTCTATCAGGCTCCGTTGATATCGGAGAGAACTTGGTGCTATCAGACGCGTTCGAGGCCTACAAGATGGCAGGCCCATTCTACAGCCTAACCTTCGTGCCGGATGGCTGGGGTGAAATCGATGCCGTGTTCTCGGGAGAGCTAGAATCGGTGTTTCGGGAAGCCGTCCCCAGATATCAGCAGGTTCACAGCCCTCGAATAGACCGGAGATCTGATGTCGTCGTCGTTGCCGCTGGTAAACTGTTGGGAATGGATCTCTACCACGGGGTACGAGTCCTTTCCAACGCGTTCGGAGCCGTAAGGAAAGAAGGAACCATCATCCTTGTCGCCGAATGCTCAAGAGGCATCGGTGACCAAAGCTTCCTTGGATTTTCCAGACGGTTCTCTGACAAGAAAGAGCTAGCATCGGAGCTCCGGCACAAGTTCAAGCTTGGAAGCCACGTCTCGCTCTTCCTACAAGACGCTTTGGAGAGGCATAGAATACAGCTTGTATCTGTACTACCCGATCTCTACGCCAAAGACTCCTTCAAACTGAAGCCTTCGCGGACAGCCTCGAGCGCTATCCAACAGTCGATTCGAGCAGAAGGAAAGGAAGCAAAGATCCTGATCATTACAAGAGGGGACTTGACGATACCCACGGCGATTCCCCCCTAGGAAACTCCTGATAAGGAACCGATTTGTGAAGCCTAAAGACCGATGAGAATAGGAAAATCTCAGGTACTTGCAATCACCCTATTGATCGTACTCTCTGCCTCCCAGGCAAGCGGCCAATACTCTCAGTCCAACTCGCCGGGAGCTGTAGCCGCGTCCAGAGTGGTTCCTCTAACCATCAAGATCGTCATGCTCGGTTTCTCCAGCACTGACCTGAACTCGTCATACCTGACGAGTGGCATCAACTCGATTCCAGTCAAGTATCAACAAGTCTTGCAAGGACCCATCAACACTGGAGTCGTATTCAATTTCACCTATCAATACGTATACGAAAAACCGGATTCAACTGTTGTTCAGAGCTTCGTTCAGTATCTGAACTCCATTGGAAAGAAGGAAGATACTGTCCCTGGTAGCCTACCCCCCAATTTTGGCAATCCGGCCTTCAACAAGACTGGCACAATGGTGAACATTGTTCACAACTATTTCTACGATGCTAGCAAAGTAGAGAACTGGCTTACTTCAAACCAGACCCTTTTTGGAACAGTTCCCAGCCCCGGATACACCTTTTTCATTGCAAACCTAAACAAGACAATGATCCCGTCGTTATCCTATCAGCAATACCAAGCCTATACTACTAGTTGTCCATGCGGCAGTTACGTCCCCGCCCAAGCCCATTACTATAACCGAACAGCAACCGACCCTGACCTCTATCTGAACCTAACCCGACACTATATGACAGGATGGGGCGGAACCGGAAGAATCTATTACACCGATCTATCCGCAGGAACTAGCTACTGGACCGACGAGCTGCCAATCCAGGTGGCCGCCGGCGCACGCGGCGTCAATCTCTTGACACCGTATGGCAGGATTTGGGCCGCCGAGTTCGTCAACGACTACATCGCCGGTGCAGTATCCAATCTATTCGCTGCAGACCAACTCTACCCAGTCACGTACGCGCAAAAATACAATTTCCAATTATTCGTACTCGACAACCGGACAGCTCCAGAAAGAGCGAAGGGACCGAAAATATCAACAACCCTCAACACCACCAAGATTCAGAGCGAACTCGCAATCCTCCTCCCATTTGCCAAAATAACGGTCAGCGCAAAGTTTTCAAACATTACTGACTACCCACAACTCGCCGCCGTGGTGGCGAACGCCACATCCAAAGTCAAAGATCCGGTACTATCGCTTCCGATCGTGGACGCTAGGCTTGTCTGGAACTGGCTGTCAGTTTACGGCAAAGGGCACCTAACTCAATTCATCAATGTAACCCATACCACGTCTCAATACGATATCCCAGGTTTCTTGTTCGCATTCCAAGGGAACTACACCTTCGCTTTCACCTTCAAGGAGAACATTGCGTTGTCCGAACCTCCGGGATCGATCGGCGGGGTTGCGTTGGGCGATATGATTCTAGTTAACCAATCCAACTCTACTCTAACCGCCGGATACAATGCCTTTCCGAAACAACCAGGAAGAGGCGTCGGGTTCACACGTGCAGCAACTCATGAGCTAGGGCATATGATGGGCCTGAACCATCCATTCCTCTATGATCAAACCGAGGACTTCACGAACAGCGTAATGGCCTACTATCCAGACTCCAGTACGTTCAGCCAGTTCGACAAGGATACTGTCCTAAGAGGAATTAACGACGAACTGCTGATCGTCGCGCAGGACGCTCTGGCTGTCACAGGAAATAGCTTGGTCAACAGTGGAACAATCGCTACTGCGCGACAGGAAATGGCTCTCGCTAACCAGCACTACTCTACAATGGACTATGCGGGTGCTGTTCTGCACTCTTTGGCGGCGGCTTTGAACGCCCTCCAGGCGGAGCAAAGCGGATCGCTCTTCTCCTCTGGGCTCGTCTTCGGTTTGATCGGGCTGGTTGCGGGCGCAGCCATTGGACTCCTGGTAGGATTCTTCTTCTTCTTCTTCTTCTTCAGAAAGCGAAAGGTCACCAACGCAGTTGGATACAATGTCTGTCCTACGTGTCGACAACCGGTTCGCTGGGACGTTGTGCAGATGAAATGGTATTGTGATAGATGCCAGAAGCCAGTCTAGAAAAAAGAAGCCCTGGCTGCTAGTTCAAACCTCAAAGAGATACTCGTAGCTATCTTTGAACCTTTCTCAGAAAACAATTTTCACCTAATGTCGGTATGTATAATAAGGGAAATCGGCGGCTTTCACTAGAAACTCAGGGAGTTTCAGAGACTAGGTGTCGGAGCCAGGGTTCAGATCTAAGTTCAAGGATACTGACGTGGCAGTTACTTTCCGGGATCTTATCCTTCTTCCCGGATGGACCGAGGTAGAACCCAACCAGGTCGAAATATCGACCCAGGTCACCGTAAACCACTCGCTCAACATGCCCTTTGTCGCGAGTCCTATGGACACAGTGACGGAGAGCGAAATGGCCATAGCCGTCGCCAGACTCGGAGCCCTAGGAGTGCTCCACCGAAACTGTACTCTCGAAGAGGAGGTGGAGATGGCAAAGAAGGTGAAACGTGCAGAATCTCTCGTGATAAAAGACGTGATCACTATCAGGCCGACCGAGACAGTCGAGTACGCTACTGAGCTGATGCAGAAACACAACATCTCCGGTCTTCCGGTCGTCGAGCAAGAGAAGCTCGTGGGTATCGTCACAGGGAGAGATGTTCGCTTCGCGGACTCTAGCCTGCTGACCAAGGACGTCATGACAAAGAAAGTCATAACGGCGCCCGATGATACGAATATCGAAGGCGCCAAGGAGATTCTTCACAAGCATCGCGTTGAGAAACTTCCACTGATCGATAGGGAAGGCCGACTCAAGGGATTAATGACGATCAAAGACATCCTCCTTCGAGGAAGATTCCCCAACGCCGCCCGAGACGAGAACGGCCAATTGCTCTGCGGAGCGGCAGTATCGCCCTTCGACCTCAAGAGAGCGAAGAGGCTCAGCGAAGTCGCCGACATTCTCGTCATAGACGTGTCCCACTTCCACAACGCCAACGTGTTCGCAGCGACGAAGAAGATCCTGGAAGAAGTCGACGCAGACGTTGTCGTCGGCAGCATCGGGACATACAAAGCTGCCGAGGATGCGATAACAAGACTGGAAGGCATCGCAGGATTCCGAGTCGGAATAGGCTCAGGGTCCATCTGCACTACGATGGAGGCAACAAAAGCAGGCTCGCCAACCGTCTACGCTACCGCGCAAGTTGCCGACGCAGTTCGAACATACGGGTCGAAGGTCCCTATAATCGCGGACGGTGGCATAAGAGGACCCGGGGACGCCGCAATCGCAATGTCGCTTGGAGCGTCAACCGTAATGATGGGCAACCTATTCGCGCGTTGCAAAGAAGCGCCTGGTACGTTGATTACGATTGGTGGCCGTTATTACAAGCAGTACAGGGGAATGGGAAGTCCTTCAGCCATGGCGAAGAGGTTCTCTATGGATCGATATGCCCAACCCTCGAAGGGCCTCCCGGAAGGAGTTGAAGGCTGGGTCCCCTACAAGGGAGAAGTCGGTGTTGTCATGCAAGAAATGTCTGCAGGGTTGCAAGCATCCATGGGATACGCAGGAGCCAGGACGATTCCAGAACTCTGGGAGAAAGCACACTTAGCTGCGATAACTCACTCAGGGTCCGAGGAAGCCCGCCCACATGATGTGCTTCTCCCCTCTGACTCTCCAGAAAGAGTCTAAGGAACCATCTTTAGTTCCAACTGAATATCGTCCCACGTACGATCGTCTGAACCACTCGAAGCTTCCTAAGAGCATCCGGCGTGGATTCAAGGGGGTCGTGGTCTAGAACCGTCATGTTCGCCCATTTGCCCACTTGCAAAGTTCCCTGGACGTTTTCTGAGAAAGAGGCATAGGCCGGGCCCTTTGTATAACAGGAGAGGGCCTCGCTCGGTGTTAGGCGCTCGAGAGATGAGAGACCGGGACGAGAGACCGCTGACCACAGCCCCTCAGCCGTGCTTGGATCATCGCTGGGGCTGTCGGATCCGGCTGCCAAATGGATTCCCGCTTGAATCATAGATTTGAACGGATACAAGTATGAGACGCGCTTTCCGAGACGTTTCTCGGCCCAACTGTCCGAGTAGATGAAGCGAGGTTGAACAGAGGCAACCAACCCCAACTCTGCCATGTCCCGCATCAGCTCTGGGGGCACCAGAGATGCGTGTTCTATTCGATGTCTCGATTTCTGACACTCCCTGGACCCTAGAGTCTCGGTCAGCGTCTCTACCCCCATTGCGACGGCCCTATCGCCAATGGCATGCAAGCATAGTTGAAGCCCGGTATCTCGGGTCTTGTCGATCGCGCTCAAGAGCTGCTCCTTAGACATTGTCAGCATTCCTGAAGAGCCCGGGGCATCGTCGTATGGGCTTCCGAGAGCCGCTGTTCTCGCGCCGAGAGATCCATCCAGGAATAGTTTGATCCCTCCAATTCTGAAGCCGTTCCCCCAAACGGCAAGTTCGTCTTCCATTGACGCGACTTGTTCGAGCATGTTCATTGGTAGAATCGCGTAGATTGTCTGTGCGATCTTTCCCTGATGCTTCAGGTCTTTGAGGGCTTTGAATTCTTGATCGTCTTCGATTATGCAGTGCAAGGAGGTGACTCCTTGCTCTAACAGTTTCTGAGACGCGACAAGTAGGGCTTCTCTTGTCTCTTTCTCGTGTCTAGGGACTGATCTACTAACAATCTCCAGGGCTCGTTCTTTCAATATGCCGTTGGGTTTGCCAGTTGAGTCTCTCTCAATTTCTCCGCCAAACGGGTCCGGAGTGTTTTCATCGACGCCTGCTTTGGCTAGCGCGGTCGAGTTTGCAACGGCGACGTGGCCGCAAATTCTTCTAAAGAAGGCCGGGTTGGTTGTGATATCTACGTCGGATCGATCAGGGTATCGGTGATCTCGAAGCTTCTCTTGATCCCATCCTCTTCCAAGTATCCACTGGTCTTTCGGCTTTCCCGACGCGACCTTCGCAAGCATCGTTTGAATTTCGGCAATGGATCTTGCACTAGACAAATCGAGGGTACGCAGCAACATTCCGTATCCCAGAAGGTGAACGTGGGAGTCAGCGAGGCCGGGAACTCCGACCAGTCCATGAAGGTCAACAGAATTGGTTGACGCGGCCTTGAATCTTAGAAGGTCTCGGCTGGAACCTGTTGCAGTGACGCCGCCGTCCGTGATTGAGATCGCTTCAACCCTGCTCTGTCTGTCCGGCTGAAGGTAGATTCTTCCGTTGTAGAGTATCAGATCAGGGTTGGCCAAGTTCTCTTACTGCGATGCAGCCGTCATTGGTACCGGACTAATGAGAGAGGTGATTGTAGATTCAATCTTTGATGCATCCTTCAGTGGAGGTCCGCAGACCTTGCCCACGCAGACATATGCAACGGGAGCTGTTGCATGTTCGTAGCCGAGTTGCTTGATCCTCTCAGAGTCCCTTGCTGGGTCCAGTTGGAGGAGATACCTTCTGACAGGGTAAAGTTTTCTGGCTTGCACTCTGAATTTTTCAGCTTCCTTCGACTTGGATCCGAGGATGGTGACTCCGATCGGCCCGTTTAGCAGGGATTCAAGTGCAAGCGCGTATGATGCAGCCATTATCCCGTACCGCTCATACTCGCTGGCGTAGAGCCTCAGCGTCTTCTCCGCAAGCTTCTCGTATCGATCGTCCCCAGTAATCCATGACAGGCGAAGCGCGGCCGTAGCCATCACGCTGTTCTCGTCCATGGGTTTGTCCCGAGCCTGAAGTTCTCCGATGTCCGCTGACTGTTCTGCAATGTCGTAGAATCCCCCACCTTCTTTATCACCGAGGGTTCTAACTGAGTAATCCATCAGTTTCTTCGCTGTCTCAATGTGAGCCCAGTTTCCTGTGTGCTCGTAAGCATCGGCGAGAGCATGCAAAGCTAGAGCGTGATCGACCAAGAGTCCCTTTAGTGCTGAAACATCTGCGCCGACATAGTGCGGTAAGGCTCCTCTATTGTCAATGGTGGTTATGACGCGCTCTAGAGTTTTCAAACCGAATCTCGCATACTCGGGATTGTTCAAGACTGCGCCGGCGAGCAGGTACGACGAGGCGAATAGAACATTGTAGTTTGTGTAGAAAGTTTTGTCAATGCTTGGCGCCGAGCGCTTTTTTCGCTCGTCCAAGCCTAGCTTGTAGTATTCCTCGTCAGCGTCTTGGCTGCCGTAAAATCCTCCCTCTTTCGAGTCTGCGAATTTTGATTGAACGTATCGTAGAATACCTTCAGCCTTCTCTTTGAAGAACGTATTTCCAGTAACTTGGTAAGCCTTGAGATATGTTGCAAGAAGCCGGGCATTATCCTCAGCCATCTTCTCGAAGTGTGGTATCGTCCAATCCCTAGTCGTGGAGTATCGGAAGAACCCGTCCTCAACATGATCGTAGAGTCCCCCTCTTCCCATCCGCTCAAGAGTCTTGTTGACAACCGTGAGCATCTCCTTCTCCCCATGGTAACGATATCTCACGAGAGCGTATTCGAGAGAGTCAGTCTGCGGAAACTTAGGCTCAAAGCCAAATCCACCGTAGTCAATGTCAAAATTGACCGCTATAGCGGTTCCAATATCCTTAGCGATACTCTCCGTCAGAGGATCTGTCGTCGCCTTTGGAATCCGAGGCGGCTCAAGCTTGCTTCGAATCTTCCCCTTGCTCTTTGCGTACATGTCGAGTACTGATCGGATGACTTCGCGTAGCTGTTCAGGTGGGATGTAAGTCCCGCCCGTGATGATCTTTCCCTCGCTGTCGAGGAAAGCGGTCGTGGGCCATCCCCCCATGTTGTATCGGCGATTGACATCAGGTCGCTTATCGGTGTCCACTCTTATCGGGACGAACTTCTTGTTTAACGCGTCAACTACAGCTGGATCTGAGTAAGATGTCTCATCCATGACGTGGCACCAGTGGCACCAAGACCCCTTGATATCGAGTAGAATGGGTTTGCCTTCGGCCCGAGCCTTTTCAAAACTCTCCTTACTCCAGTCGAGCCATAGTATCTTTCCCAATTTTAGTCTAAACAGTGAGTGGCTGAGAATGATATAAGAGTCCCATTCGCGTTTCGTCCTCTGAATTCGTCCCAAGCGAGAGTCCGGATGGAAACAGTTGTCTAAGTATCGACGCGAAGAACCAGTGTCAGTTCCTAAACATCGACACTGCCCAGTATGCGGCACTCCAACAGAGTTGAAGCAAGAGTACTGCAGTGACAAGTGCAGGGTAGCAGGAAAGAAGGTTCAGAGGACAAAGATGAGAAATATTATTGTAATAACCGCACTTGTATTCACGTTCTACATTGCATTTCTAATATTCAGTCGTGCACTAGGCTAAGTCATGGTTCGGGTCGGGTTTTGGTTGCCCGTCCAATAATCTCGCTGACTGAACGATATCCATTGTCTCGAAGGAACTTTGACATGCCTGTTGTGATTTCCCGGAACACCTCAACTCCTCGATACATCACCGCTGTCCCCACTTGGATAGCTGACGCTCCTGCCATCATCATCTCGACTGCTCCCCTCCAATCCGTTATCCCGCCGACACCTATAACAGGTACTCTGACCGCTGCTTTTACCTGATAGACTGCTCTTACAGCGAGGGAGTGGAGAGCTGGGCCTGAGAGACCACCATAGACTCCTCCTAGAATTGGAGCCGCAGCGTCGATATCGATTGCCATTCCCAGTGCTGTGTTGATGGCTGTGATAGCATCAGCTCCAGCACCTTCCGCGGCTCTCGCAATTTCTTGAATGTCAGCGACGTTCGGCGTAAGCTTGACTAAGACGGGCAGTTTGACGCTCGCCTTTACAGCCCGTGTAACCTCGGAAACCATTTCGGCTCTCTGTCCTATTTCTACTCCGACCTCCCTGACATGAGGGCAGGACACGTTCAACTCTATTGCGATTGCACCGCCTTCTTCCCCCTTAGAAGCAGCCTCGGCGAACTCTTCAGCGTCGAAACCGAAAACGCTAGCTATGACCGGAACTCCCGCCTTGGCTACTCCGGCCACCTCTTCGCGCATCTCATCCATTCCGGGGTTCGGAATTCCGAGAGCGTTTAGATAACCGCCTGGAACTTCGATGAAAGATGGGTTCCGATATCCTTCCCGGCCCTTTCGATTGAACGACTTTGTAACGACCGCTCCTGCGCCTGCTCTGGAAGCGCGAACCATGACTTCGCTGGAAACGCCGAGAATTCCTGAAGCAAGAATGGCGGGGTTGGGGAGGTTTATACCAGCAAACTCCACCGATAGGTCAGGTTCCAAATGCGGTCTAGACGATATGCCGGTCCCACGTTAATTATCTTCGCACCAACTAATCCAGCACTAAGCAACAGGACCGAAATCGGCGAGCGATTTTGAAGGCCTACCTCGTCGATTCACCGGCAGGACTTTTCCTCCTGGAGAAAACCGGGAAGATCGCTGAGAAAGCGCTCTTTCCCCGTAACCCCAAAGACGCGGCTGTGAAACTGAACGAGGTTCGGCAGGGGCAACTGCCCGCTGAATTCTCTGAATTCGCGCAGAGCTTGTCCCAGCTTGGTCTAGAAAAGCTGACCGTCGACAACGAATATCTTGCACGGATTGCTCGTGGCATCTTGGCCTCAGATGTCGTTCTGGACGAAAGAGATGAGACAATCTCTAAGTTGCGGAACCGACTTCCGAACATGCTCGTCCGATTCAGAATTGTGGAGTCGAAGGACGACTATGAGAAACTGGTCCATGATGTCTCCATGGAACTCGCGCAGGCTTCAATCGCCCAGACAGGTACGAAGCGAGACTTGTATGCGATTCAGACGGTCAGGTGCATTGAGGACTTGGATAAGGTTCTGAATCTGCTCGCGGGACGAATACGAGAATGGTATGGTCTCCATTTTCCCGAGATAGACAGGCTTGTGGAAAAACACGATACCTACATCCGACTTGTCCAGAGCCTAGGTACACGCGATTCATTCTCCCAAGAGGCGCTCGTCGAGCTGGGGATACCTCAAGAGCGGTCTAGAATTATCTCGGAGGCGGCCCAAAAATCCTCGGGTGCAGATCTCCCTCAACCAGATCTGCTATGGCTACAAGAAGTCTGCACGACTGCTCTCCAGATGTACAAGCTAAGGGAGACTGCTGAAAAGTATACCGACAAGATCATGTTGGAAGTTGCGCCTAACATGACTGGCGTACTAGGCGCGGTTCTCTCCGCCAAGATCCTTTCAATGGCCGGAGGATTAGAGAACGTCGCTAAGATGCCCGCGAGCACGATTCAAGTCTTGGGCGCTGAAAAGGCACTCTTCAGAACCCTCAAGACTGGCGCTCGTCCACCTAAACACGGGATCATCTTCCAATATGCTGCTATCCACCAATCGCCGAGATGGTTGAGAGGTCGGATTGCCCGAGCGGTTGCAGGCAAACTCGCCATTGCTTCCCGAATGGATGCTTTCGGCGGCTCCAACGAGGGGGACAAGATGCGAACGGCATTAGAGAAGAAATTGGTGGAACTGAAAGATCGTTATCAAGGACAACCACCCAAGAAGAAGCATGCTACGCAATGGCGTCCGGCCCCACAGAAGATTCGAAGGGATCTATCTGATCGGGAGGGAAGGGCAAGAGAGACTAGGTACCCTCAGCCTAGCACCGGGCGAGAGCGTTTACGGAGAGGAAATCGTCAAAGTTGGCGATGAAGAGTATCGAGTATGGGATCCATACAGGAGTAAACTCGCCGCTGCGATCCTGAAGGGACTTGGCAAGATCCCGTTCAGGGCAAAGTCGAACGTCCTGTACTTGGGCGCTGCGAGCGGCACAACTGTAAGCCACGTAAGCGACATCGTAGGGCCTGAAGGGAAAGTATTCGGCGTTGAATTTGCACAAAGATCATTCAGAGACCTAGTCAATAACGTATCGAAGAGAAGAGGCAATACCGTACCGATATTCGAGGATGCGCGGTTCCCGAGCCGGTATAGGAGTCTTGTCTCCGAAGTTGATTCAGTCTACTGTGATATCGCGCAACCAGACCAAGGAAGAATATTGGCGGAGAACCTTGATACATTTCTGAAACAGCCAGATGAGTTCCTTATGGCGATAAAGGCGCGCAGTGTTGACGTGACTAGGGATCCAAACGTTATCTTTCGGCAGGAAGCCGATGTTCTGAAAAAGCGGGGCTACGCGATCGAGGAGATGGTTAGATTGGACCCCTTCGAGAAAGACCACTGCATGGTTCGAGGAAAGAAATAGGTCAGGCCCTTTTCTCTTGGATGGAGACGGATTTTTCGATGTTATGCTCCAGAATGAGTTGCGGAGGCTCAACACACATCTTCCAAAGAATAGAAAAACCATTAGAGAATTGATGACTGAAGACCAGCCAACCGTTCCTACTGTGGGAGGGGAGAAGCTCGCTCTGAAAAAATCTGAAGTTGAAGACTTGAGAGCCGAGTTGCCAGACGAATTGCTTGACAGGGTCAAGCTTCCCATCGTTTTATTGAGGAGGAGGGACCTGGGAGCGGGCGCGTTCACGCTACTAGGAGATACGTACGAGGAATACGCCCTATCGAAGTTGCTAGGCGAGAACAAAGGAACTCTCGCAGACTTCATACGATCAAGGCCATCGTCTCTGGTCTTCTACAAACCCCATGTCAGCGAATTGATGCGCCGGTTTCACTCACTAATAATAATTGGATTCGGCCTGTCCGATTAGAGACACCTCCTAACGGCTCGCATCCAATACTCCATGGGTTACCAATGCACGGGTTTGCCTAGTTACGAGACTCCACGCGAGTCTTGAACGCTTATGTACGGCATGGTTCCCAAAGAACTAGCCGATACCCCTCTTGCTCGAGGACAGCGTCGCGAAACGTGTCGTTCACACTTGTCTGAGGGTACACGAAGACGACATGGTCCTCATCGAAACATGGCAGCACACAATCGACTTGGCTAGCGAAATCGCCCTTGAATGCTATCGCACAGGCGCGAAGCCCCTCATAACACTGAACACCGACCGACTCTGGTGGGGAACCCTCGCCGAGATTCCGGAACAGTACATGCGCAAGATCCCTCGACACATACTCAGCGCAGTAGACAACGTCACAGTCTGGATCGCTCTGGGCGGTCCGGAGGATCCCACAAAGTTTCGTGACGTACCGGCCTCGAGGCTGGAGATACTTTTCGAAGGGGACAAGCCTGTTCTCGACAAGACCTTCGAGAAAAAAGTTCGAACAGCGGAACTGCTTCTAGGTCACGTTACGCCTCAACGGGCCAAAGCTTACGGTTTTGACTACGACCGCTGGTTAAAGATGACCGAAGACGCGATCAAGGTCGACTATCCGAAACTTGCGGAACTGGGAAGAAAAATGGCCCTTCGACTAGAACGGGGAGTAAAAGTCCACATTACTTCGAAAGGAGGTACAGACGTAAGGTTTGACATTACGAAAAGACCGGTTCATGTCCAGGATGGAATCATTGATCAAGCTGACATTGAACATGGACTAGTATCGACCCAATTGCCTTCAGGCAAGGTTGAGGTTGCACCGCTGGAAGAGTCAGGGCGAGGGGTCGTAGTGTTCGACGTTCCGCGAGCCTTGAAAGGAAGACTGATTCAGGAGCTTCGACTCGACTTCGAGAAGGGTCACCTCAAGGAATATCGCGCTAAGAAGTATGAGGAGGTATTCCGAGAGGTCTATGAGTCGACCCGGGGTGACAGAGACAGGATTGCTCAGTTCACGCTGGGACTGAATCCCAAGGTCGATCTCATCGGCTACACAACTGATGAACTGTCTTTGGGTACAGTGACAATTGGTGTTGGAGCCAACAAGGGTATTGGCGGTAAGAACGACAGTAGCTTTTCGTTCTCGGGAACCATCACCAAGCCGACTGTGGAAATTGACGGCCAAACGATACTGATTGACGGAAGAATCGCCCTATAGAGCAACCGTCCATTTTTAATCCACGATCAAATAGCGAGGCGAAGTGCTCGCATGGTCAAGAGACGAGTCGACCTTCTAGTTCTCAACTCGAATGAAACCGTGACCCTCGATCGTCCTGATAGCGAGAATGAATTGGGGGTTGTCGACAACGGAGGTGTTGCGATAAGCCAAGGCAACATAGTCTTGGCCGCGTCAACGCAATTGCTGCAGCGAAGGTTTCGTGCCAGAAGGACTATCGATGTTCGGGACGAGATAATACTGCCCGGATTCGTGGACCCACACACTCACTTAGTCTTCGACGGGGCCCGCGAGCAAGAATTCCAGCACCGAATAGCTGGCGCCAAGTACATGGACGTTCTTCGCAGTGGAGGAGGAATAATCGAGACTGTGAACCGTACTCGCCAGGCCAGCCCGGAGCGGCTTTTCCAATCTGGGAAACGAAGACTCGACACATGTCTAGAATCAGGCTCGACGACCGTCGAGATCAAGAGCGGCTACGGGCTCAGAAGGGATTCCGAGCTCAAGATTCTCAGCGTCGTTAACCGTCTAAAGAAAGATCATCCTTGCAACATCGTCCCCACGTACATGGGCGCCCATGCAGTTCCGCCGGGAGAGGTCTCATCGGAATATGTGACAAGTATGACGAACGAAACAATGCCACAGGTCGCAAAGGCGGGGTTGGCAGAGTTCTGCGACGTCTTCTGCGAACAAGGAGCATTCGATTCGATCGCATCAGGAAAGATCCTCAGGAAAGCGGTAAGCCTTGGTCTCAAGGTCAAGTTGCACGCAGACCAATTCACCGATTGCGGAGGAGCTGCCCTGGCAAACAAATTCCATGCAACCTCGGCGGACCATTTAGTCCGCTCACCGAGGACACAGCTCGAAAGGATGACTGAGACGAACGTCACCCCGGTATTGCTGCCTTCCTCATCTCATAGTCTACTTGGCGCACAGTACGCAGACGCTCGAGGGATGCTCGCCATGGGCCTTCCTGTTGCGTTGGGAACCGACTTCAGCCCTTCTAACTGGATGCTCGGACAACTAACGACAGCCGCCGTTGCATCTCGAGAGTTGAGAATGAACGCTTCCGAAATAATTCGAGGAATAACGATCAATGCAGCCAGAGCCCTGGGATTAGAGAACGAGGTGGGAAGTCTGGATGCCGGCAAGCAAGCGGATCTTGTAACCTTACGAGCACCGAACCACAAATGGATCGGATACACGTATGGTGAGCGGATTGTTGACAATGTCCTTATCGGAGGCGAATGGGTAGTGAGGGACGGTAGGAGAATTCTTTGACTCAGAGGCGAAAGCCGCGAGCAGCATCAGTTCTGAAAAGTCGAAGGAGGATTTCAGCGATCACCGGAACGGAGCTGCATTGTAAGAGTTGGCAAATAGAAGGTGCCTACCGAATGCTTCACAATGTTCTAGATCGCGAGGTTGCGAAAGATCCTGATCATTTGATCGTTTATGGTGGTACAGGACGAGCTGCTAGATCTTGGGATGCGCTTGAGGCAACGCTCAGCTCCCTAGAGAACCTTGGTGAGGATCAGACTCTTCTTATTCAAAGTGGCAAGCCGGTCGCGGTTTTCAAGACTCACCGGCTGGCTCCGCGAGTGCTCATAGTTAACAGCATGATTGTTCCGAAGTGGGCGACGTGGGACTACTTCTACGAACTTGAACAGAAGGGTCTCATCATGTATGGGCAGATGACTGCAGGTTCTTGGGCGTTTATTGGAACACAGGGAATCCTTCAGGGTACTTACGAAACGCTCGCGGCGGTCGCCAAAGAACACTTTCAGGGAACGCTCGCGGGAAGACTCGTCTTAACGGCCGGTCTTGGAGAGATGGGAGGTGCACAGCCCTTGGCGGTGACGATGAATGATGGCGTCGCTCTAGCAATAGAGATCGACAAGAATGCAATAGACAAGAGAATTCGCTATGGATATGTTCAGACTTTCACTGATGATCTGGATGAGGCTTTAGATATTGTTCAGCAAGCCAGGGTGGATCGGGTTCCGCGCAGCGTGGCTCTCCTGGGGAACGCCGCTGAGGTTCACCCCGAGCTCCTTAGACGTGGGATTATTCCTGATGTAGTAACTGATCAAACGTCGGCGCATGACCCCCTCAATGGCTACTATCCGATTGGTCTTTCGAAGGAAGAGGCCGATTCGTTGCGCCGGTCTAATCCGGCAGAATACATGAAGAGGGTTCGTAAGAGCATCTTCATGCACGTGAAAACGATTATCGCGATGTCTCACCGAGGAGCTGTAGCGTTCGAATATGGAAACAATCTCCGACAACAGGCATTGGACGCTGGGTTGAAGAATGCATTTGAATTCCCGGGATTTGTCCAGCGCTACATCAGACCGATGTTCTGCGAAGGCAGGGGGCCATTCAGATGGACCTCGCTGGTGGGAGATCGAGAAGACATTCGCAAGATCGACGAGCTAGTTCTCTCCACCTTTTCCCAGGACCAAGGCCTGTCTCGGTGGATTCGGAAAGCTCAGAAGGAAGTGAAATTCCAGGGCTTGCCAGCAAGAGTGTGCTGGCTCGGATTCGGAGAACGAGCCAAGTTTGGCGGATTGATAAATGAAATGGTGGCAAAGGGAGAACTTGCTGGTCCGATATGGATTGGAAGGGATCATCTTGACTGTGGTAGCGTTGCTTCTCCTCGTAGAGAGACAGAGGGAATGCTTGACGGGAGCGATGCCATCGCTGACTGGCCTATACTCAATGCTTTGTTGAATACGGCCGCGGGAGCGACTTGGGTAAGCGTGCACCAAGGGGGTGGTGTTGGCATGGGCTACAGCATTCACGCTGGAATGTGTCTAGTGGCCGATGGAACGCCTGAAGCTTTAGGCAAAATAGAACGAGTGTTGACTACCGATCCGGGGATAGGAATTGTGAGGCACGCGGATGCAGGGTACACTACAGCGAAGAGAATAGCCCGCGAAAAGGGCATACAGATGCCGATGCTCAAGTAGCCCGCAGAACCGGTTGGTCCGAACCCCTAGGCAAAACCGGGTTTGTTTTCCTTGGACGGTCGGGGAATCTGGCTCATGTAGAGGCAGCCCTTGGCAGGCAGTTTCATCGAGCCAACGCGTTTGCTACTGGTCAGCTTGACGGGGGCTCCTCGAACGAGAACGAAGGGTATGCTCTCCGAACTTTCTCCCATCAATAGCTGTGCAGCTCCGGCGATTCCATCGGCTACGGCTTGGAAGGTTATCCTAGCCTTTCGCCCGTAGAGATCGGTGATTCCACGAGTGTCCCGAACTGGTTGGAATCCTGAGCAAGCAACCGCCATCCCTATCGTCCCGATGCGAAGCGGCGTAACCCTGCTGTCAACAATGACGACACCGACACTCTTGGAAAGTTTCCGATCGACACTCCTCCGAATCGCGTCAGCAGACCGTTGGGGGTCTCGCGGCCAAGGTATGACACTGCCGCTTGGAGAATTCTTCTGGTCAACCCCCGAATTCGCGATCGCATCTCCGTTCTTGAGTGTTAGAAGTACGCCGGGAACTCCGCCGTAGACTGAGTCAGACTCGTCGATGACAACCTGAGCAAACTCGGGCAGCATGTCAAACTTGCGGCCAAGTCTTCTAGCCAAGGGCGTCGGCTTAATGCTTACAAGCGAGATGGTGTTATTTTCTGAGATAGATACGATCTTACTTGTGATCGCAATTATGTCTCCACTCCTGACTCTCAGTTTTGCAAGCGAAAGCGCTTCAACGAATCTCTCAACTATCGTGTCACCTGGAAGAACTAAGCTGGACCTGAGTGGGTAGAGTTCCACTCTAAACCGAGCCCATAGTGTTCCGCCGTACTATGTCGCTGATTGCACCGTCCTTTATCAGTTCGAAAACTCGCTGGATATCTTCGTGGGAAGACCTGTCATGGGTCAGAGGACGAACCCGGTTCCGAATGGCTCGATACACGCTGTTCGTGCCTCTTCCCAACTTGGAGTTCGTCTGCCTGAGATGAACCGCTTGAGCTGCGGTCAACAGCTCTATCGCTATCACGTATCGGCAATTCTCGAGGATGTCGGTTGACTTGTGGGCCGCGCCAGGACCCATGCTCACAAAGTCTTCGAAATTGTTTGATGTGGGAATCGAGTCACTGCTGGCCGGATGTGACAGTATCTTGTTCTCAGCGACCAGAGCGGTCGCTGTATATTGAAGAGCCATCAAACCACTGGCAAGACCAGGCTTGGATTCCCTTCCGACCAGGAAAGCGGTCAGACCATTGTTCAAGGACGCGTCGAGCAGAGCAGATATCCGTCGCTCAGAAATGTTCGCGAGTGTCGAGAGCCCCAGCCCCATAATGTCCAGAGCCATCGAAATCGGTTGCCCATGAAAGTTACCACCAGATAAGCAGGCTTTATCATCCGGGAAAATGAGAGGATTGTCCGTGGCCGAATTCATTTCAATCTCAAGTGTCGACTTGACAAACATCATCGCGTCGAGCACTGGTCCCATAACTTGGGCGGCACATCGGAAAGAGTAGGGGTCCTGGGGGCGTCCGTTACCCGGATCGTCCTTGGCTATCGTTCTGCACGACTTGCTACCTTCCAAGAGCGCACGGACGTCCGCGGCGACTCGGGTTTGTCCCGGATGCCGCCTGATCTTGTGAATCCGTTCATCGAACGGATCAATCCATCCCCTGATTGCCTCCAAAGAAAGTGCTAGCGCGGCCTCGGCAGATGCGAGGAGATCATAGGAATCCCAAAGATTGAGACAACCGATCGAAGTCGTCTGCTGCGTGCCATTGTTCAGTGCGAGGCCTTCCTTGGCTTCCAGCTGGATCGGATCCTGACCCGCTCTCTGAAGAGCCTCCCCGCCTGAGCGCCATCTCTCCCGATATTCGGCCTTGCCTTCACCCATTAGCACCAGCGCCATGTGAGACAGAGGAGAGAGATCACCGCTAGCCCCAACTGATCCTTTCTGGGGAATGTAGGGATGCACGCGCTTGTTGAGGAGCGCTACGATGAGCACAGGAATTTCCGGCCTAATGCCTGAGTTGCCCTTGATGAGCGTGTTCGCTCTAAGGAGCATCATCGCTCTTACCACCTCGGTTGAGTGAGGTTTGCCTACACTAGCTGCATGGCTCCGAAGAAGGTTGGCTTGAAGTTGCCTAAGATCTTCAGTAGCCACCTTGAAATTAGAGAGTGCGCCAAACCCAGTGTTTACGCCATAGATTACCTTGTCCTCCTTGAGCAACTTTTCGAGAACCGCCCTGCCTCTAGTCGTCCTTTCAATTGCCCTCTTGTCTATTCTGACTGTGCTGTTGGTTCGAGCGACGGACACTAGCGTTTTCAGCGTCAGGTTTGATCCGTCTATTGTGACTTCGGCCAATCTTCCACGAGAATGCGGCACGCGAGGATTTGGGAGATAAGGTTGGCTGTTCATTCGGCAGATTGTCCTTGCTCAACGCCGATTGAAGCTGAAGTCCCGAATACCATCTTGAGCAAACGAGTGGCCCAGCGTGTAACGCTGATATTCTCCCCTGAAACATTCGGGCTGGACCTTGAGCCTCGTAAAGGACCCCAAACTCGCACCTTCAGGGAAGGTAAAGATGGAATGGGCAAGGGAGCATATGCCTGTACTCGCCAAAATCACAAAGAGACTGATCGATCAGAAGACCTTCAAAGGCTACAAGATTGGAACCTGCCTCCACCTTGAGGCAAAAACCGCTGTCCTAGCAGAATCCATCCACCGAGCGGGCGCAGAGGTCGCAATAACCGGAAGCAACCCCCTCTCTACCCAAGATGATGTTGCTGCTGCGCTAGCCGAAACAGGGGTCCATGTGTACGCTTGGCATGGAGTAACCGACAAAGAACACAGACAGAATCTGAGTCGGGTCCTTGACTTGCAGCCTGACATTCTGATCGACGACGGTGCCGAGCTCTCGATTCTAGCCCACTCGAAACGAGGAAGGCTCTTGCAGAGCATCATCGGCGCCTGCGAAGAAACCACCACAGGCGTGACGCGACTCAAGGCCATGGAGCAACAAGGAAAACTAAGATTTCCCGTGATCGCCGTCAATGATGCCCTTACCAAGTATCTGTTTGACAGTCGGTATGGCACAGGCCAATCGGGTCTCGAGGGCATAATGCGGGCAACTAACTTGCTCCTCGCCGGTCGGGACGTCGTGGTAGCGGGCTACGGATGGGTGGGCAGAGGGGTGGCTGAACGTGCCCGTGGAATGGGATCGAGGGTCATCGTCACAGAAGTAAACCCTGTCCGGGCTTTGGAGGCGCTATTGGAGGGGTTCGATGTGATGCCAATGTCTGAAGCGGCCGAGAGGGGGGACCTCTTCATCACCGCGACTGGAGATACGGACGTGATAACCGTGTCGCATATGCTCAAGATGAAAGACAAAGCGATCCTCTGCAATGTCGGCCACTACGATGTCGAGGTAAGTGTGCGAGGCCTTGAGAGGCTTGCTATCAGACAAAAGAGAGTACGGCCCCAAGTCGTTGAGTACACTCTACCAAACAAGAAAAGGCTCTACTTGCTTTCCGAAGGGCGACTAGTTAACCTCGCAGCCGCCGACGGACACCCGGCCGAGGTGATGGACATGAGCTTTGCCGATCAAGCCTTGTCCGCTGAGTATCTCTCCAAGAACAAGGGCAAACTGCCGCCAAAGGTCATCAAAGTTCCAGAAGAACTCGATTTCGAGGTCGCTCGGCAGAGACTCGAAGCCTTCGGGCGAAAAATCGACACTCTATCCCGATTGCAGCAGAAGTATCTCCACTCTTGGCAGGCTTGAGTGGGTATTCGCACAGGCATTCGCACAACTCTGCACAGCAGCGTCCCATACTGCACGGTCGCGTTTTGAACTGCTCTAAGTCAAACCTCCCCCTCAAACAGTCAAGTTCTTTCCTTAGAACCGATAAGCGTCCAATGACAAGAGTTCGGACCTCTACCTCATTAAGCACGGAATTTCGCAGACTAATCGTCCAAAGCTAATTAGTTCTGAGAGGGGACCTTCGGGCTCCCGGTGTATCGAGCTGCGTTTCTGGCCACTCAATCCCAAGGTCTTCCATCGAGTCCGGGACACTAGTCGAAACAAACCCCGACTGCCCCCGTGGATGATCACGCTCGTCGCCATATTCTCCCTGTGGGAGGTAGTAGGTCTCCTCGGCATAGTCTCTAGTAACCAGCTCCCGCCTCTCCATGACGTTCTACTCACACTAGTCCAACTCGGTGGAACCCCATTTTTCCTGGCCCGGGTTGGCCAGAGTTTCGTCAACGTAGCTGCAGGGGTTTCTCTTGCGCTAGTTGTCGTTATGCCTCTCGCACTACTCGTGGGTCTAAGGAACCAGCTCGACGAAGCGATCACGCC
Organism: Candidatus Bathyarchaeia archaeon; assembly: GCA_035935655.1. Classification (NCBI taxonomy): domain Archaea; kingdom Thermoproteati; phylum Candidatus Bathyarchaeota; class Bathyarchaeia (SeqCode); species Bathyarchaeia archaeon. Next base: position 165,792 of record DASYWW010000012.1, on the reverse strand, counting down.
GATCATCATGCTGGTAGGCGCGCTGCCAGACCTGGCAATACTCACTCTCCTGGTTACTGTAATCGGACGAGGCAATGTAGCAGCAGTAGCCATCTCAGCCTTCAGTGCCTTCTTCCCGATTTACTTTACGATCCGCCAGGGAGTCAAGGAGATTCCAACAGACTACTTCCACGTTGCATCAGTCTTCAAAGCGGGAAGGCTCGACACCTTCTCGAAGATCATTCTTCCCTCGATCTTTCCAAACTTCCTAACTGGACTAAGACTCTCTTTCGAGTTCAGCTGGAACGTACTTCTCGCAGTGGAAATCATCGCGAGCGTTGCCGGGGTTGGAAGTTTCATTTCCAACAGTATTCAGGGCTCCTCGCACTCAATGACTTACGGTCTCGCCGCAATAATGACCGTTGGCCTCCTAACTATCCTGATGGATCGCGCGTTTTTCGAGCGGCTAGAACAGCGAATCAAGAGATGGCGGTAATAGAACCAATTGCACGTCGAATTCTCTAATGTGACAAAGGTGTACTCGGAGCCTCCGCAGACCGTGACAGCCTTGAACAACATTTCTTTCCAGATTAACGAGGGAGAATTCGTCTGCATCGTAGGTCCGAGCGGTTGCGGAAAATCTACCCTTCTAAGAATGATTGCCGGGCTAGACAAGCCATCCTCAGGCGAGATCCGTTTCCGCGGAGACGTGCTGGCTGCTCCTCATCCCAAGATCAGCATGGTCTTTCAGACCTTCGCGCTACTTCCTTGGCGAACTGTTCTGGAGAATGTCGCGTTTGGTCTTGAGATACAGAATACCCCGAAACGCGAGAGGGAAAACAAGGCAAGAGAACTTCTCGGAATGGTCGGCCTCAAAGACAGCGAAAATCTCTATCCGAAACAGCTCTCCGGCGGGATGAAACAACGAGTCGGCATCGCTAGAGCTCTCGCCATAGACCCCGAAGTTGTTCTAATGGACGAGGCCTTCAGTGCGATAGACGAGTTCACTGCAGAAGCGCTTAGGGAAGAAGTCGCAGAGATCCACGCTGAGACTCGGAAGACCTTCCTCCTCGTTACTCACAACCTCCCAGAGGCGATTGAGCTCGCGGATCGAATACTGGTTCTCTCCGCTCGACCCGCGAGAGTGAAAAGCGTAGTGCCCGTCGAGTTGGTTCGTCCAAGAAGTCCTACCGCATCGGACTTTGTGAGCATCCACAAGGACATCTTTTCGTTGCTGCAGACGGAGCTTGAGGCCAGCATAATGCGACATCGGCTGGGCGAAATCAGAGAGTTCCAGAAACTCCAAGATATGGAGGGTCGCTAGGTACGCAATTCAAACTCGTAGTCTTCGGGCTCGCCATGCTGATAGTCGGTCTGGTCACCTACGCGTCGATCCCGGCTGTCCACACTACTCCCGTGGTCCGCGTACAGAACGTTTGGGTTCAAAGTGGGTTTCCTATACAGGCAGGGAGCCTTGTCGAACAGCCCAAGAATATCACCATTCTTTCTGGCATGAACAATGAACTGCGGGCCAATCTCACAGTTTCGGAGCCAAGCGGAGTAGCCTCCGCCGTTCACTTCGAACTCTTGGGCATGAACAAGTCTCAATCATGCTCTCCATCGTCACGACCTCCCACTGTCCTCATCGACCAGCTCGTGTCTAGCCAGTCATTCAATATTCCATTAAATGTGACCGGGACTTACTGTTTCGTATTCGACAACCAGAGTTCTCATGCAGCGAAGGCCATTGACATCTCGGTCCGAGTCTCTGGAAGTACTCAGCAGGTAATAATTGCGAGAGATGGTAGCGCGAACACGGCGGGTTTAGGGCTAGGAGCTCTCGGTCTCGCTGTCGCTCTTTACGGGTACTCTCGGAAGAGCATTATTCCCTGGGAGTGATCCTCCTGTGGTGGCGATATTCCCGGGTTGAATTGTGCTTGGGACTTGTGAAGAGTACGGGGGAGAAGGCGCACTCTTCTCAGCGTCGTGTCGCCTTCGATGAAGTGTTACTGCCAGTATTACGACTCCAAGGATTGTCGCCGCGGTGATTGCCGTGGCGAACGAGGGCTCGATTATTACTCGGTAGCTCGCGGTAATGGCAATATCCTTGACGACTGAAAAGGCTCGTGGGTTCGCGGTGCTTCCATCGTCCCATGCTGCAAAGCTGTTTGTTAGTCCCAGCTGAATACTTGTGGAGCCGACCGACAGTGGGATTTGTGGTTGAACAAAGATGATGTGAGGTCCATAACGCACCACTACTCGGACCTGGTTTGCCTTGTCCGAAGTCTGGTTGATTCCGTCGACGGTGACCATAACGCCTTGGGATGGAGTGTTTATTTGAAGCAGAAGTGGAGGAGCGTTTGTTCGATCTACTAGCACAGAATATGACGTCGCCGTTGTCGTAGTCACTATTACTTTCACGAAATTCGTCTGATCCGAGAACGTGTTATTGCTGGTGCACGGAGAATTGCATGGTCCAAAGGGGGCATCGCTAAGATCTCCACCTGGATGAGCGTCTATCACGCGAACGCTGCCATGGCCTGCAGCGATACTCTCGTTTACCTTGTAGATGAGAATACCTGCTCCGGGATAATCTGAGGGGAACGGAAGATATTGATCATACGTGCCAAGCTTGGCACGCATTTCTACAAGGTAGTAGGTCAAGGAGCCATCTTGGTTTGCGGCTATGGGAATCTTGACCGATTGATTGCCAGTAGTCGAGGATTCTAGATTCTGCAAAGTGACGTTGGCGCTCTGACCCGGTTGAACAACCACCACTCTTGAACTGGGAACGAATCCTAGCTGAATTTTCGACCAGATAGAGTGGTGGGATGGGTAGGTGCCGGGTTTAGGTTGGAGCGGGTTGCCAGTATTGGGGTTCCACTCTCCCAGGGCCATTATTTCCCAGTACCCGAGAAAGTTGTTCGAAGGGTCGATTTGGCCGGTCAGGTCGTAAAGGTCAGGAAGTCCTAGGAGGTGGCCCGACTCGTGGCAATAAACCCCTGTCGGGTCGGATTCGGCCACCACAGATGTCGAAATCTTGTACGACACCAAGGGAGCAGGGTTGAAAACATAACCTGGAATGGTGAAAGAATGAATGTCAGAGGTTACGTGGCTCATCGCTTCGTCATTGCCTGAGTGAACTACGATTGCAAACTTGTAGCTTGCGAGATCGATTCCCGCGTTGTAGGCAGCTTGTAGCGAGTCAGAGACTAGTTGGTTGTCACTCGATACCGTGTCTGCTCCATAGTACGTCATTGAGTTAGGCAAAGCATACCAAGGAGCGGTGGCAGACGGCGTCATACCCGTTTGAAATGAAACAGTTCCGTAGGAATCCTCGTTGTAATAATTGTTCAGGTTTGAAATCATCGTCAGCGTCTGTGTAGGTGAAGTGCTGTTTCCTTTGTCAGGAAATTGGACCTCTATGACGATGGTCCGCTGAGGACCATTCACCGCTGCGAGGGGTAAATTATTTGGAAGTGGGCTTCCGTTGTTCACGTCATGGTGAGGAACGTTCGCGGCTCCTGATGAGAAGGATAGAATTATCAGTGCGAGAATCAAGCTCGTGATAGAGCGGAATACCATCTGGAATCCTTCGAGAAGCTAATACTCAACCGGGCTCGTTTCTAGCGCCAAAAACAGACTGTAACCAATTGACTACCGTTCGAGTTTCAGAAGGATTGAAGAAACTACAGGTACATGGCGTGAGACGGAAGAATCCTTTCTTGCATCAATATCTGTCTTTGATCTATTCGCGTTGTCAAAACATGTTCTACGTAGTCTTAAATACCGTGTTGGCTGAGAAAAAGTCCTTCACATATCGGATGTATCCGAAGGTCTTCTGATGAGTCACAGCAAAGTTGGAATCGTTGGTTACGGGGTTTACATTCCCCGAGAACGCATTGAGACCGCGAAGATAGTAAGGGAGCGAGAGAAGAAACGCGGCAAGGAACTTGAGAAAGTTCTAGAGAAGGTTAGACATGGACTTCTTCTGCGCGAAAAGGCTGTGGCAGGACACACCGAAGACACCATGACCATCGCCACTGAGGCAGCTGAGAATGCTATTCGAATGGCCGGAATTTCTCCCGGAGAAATCGGCGCGGTCACTGCAGGTTCGGAGTCTAAGCCGTATGCAGTCGGAACGATTGCACGGCACGTTGCGTCTTTCGTTGGCGTCGGAGAGAACGTATTCATTGCCGACCTTGAAGGCGCCTGCAATTCTGGAATGCAAGGGGTCGGTTTCATCGACGCTGAGATTCGCAGCGGACGAATAAAATACGGTCTTTCGATTGGCGCCGACGTTGCTCAAGCTGAGCGGGGGGACCCTCTAGAATACTCGGCCGGAGCAGGTGCCGGAGCTTTTGTGTTGGGGAAGAGCGATGTGATCGCGAGTATCGAGGACATTGCACCCTATTCCAGCCTATTCATGGACTTTTGGAGACGTGAGGAGTCAGCTGTTCCCAAGCACTTCGGCAGGACGACTGTTGAAGCCTACAAATCACATATCATCGGTGCGATTGCTAACCTCTTCCGCAAGCATCCCGATCTCTCTTTAGCGGACTTTGACTGGATAACGTTTCACCAACCCTCGGGTTATCTTCCGATGAAAACATGCAATGCGCTCACGCAGGACATAAGCCCCTACGTTGCCGATTCATCCATCGCTAAACGGATGAGGCTCACCGAGCAAGACATTGAGAAGAAGATCAAGCCCTGGCTCAGGGTGTTGGATACAGGAAATACGTACGCGGCGTCTACGATGATATCACTCGCGTCACTCTTTGACAAGGCAAACCCGGGCGACCAGGTCCTCGCTGTCTCCTACGGCTCGGGGGCCTATTCAAACGCAACTTGGTTTGAGGTACAGGATGGAATAGAGGAAAAGAGAGGACGAACCCCCACCGTGATGGACTATGTCGAACGGAAGTCCGAGATCAGGATAGACACGTACCACGATTTGATCCGCGAACGACTTTCAAGAATTAAGCGACGACTGGAGATTCCGCGAATTGTCGGCGAGATTGAACCAGTCAACGGAAGCTACTTCTCCCTCTCCCTCTGCAAAGGCTGCAACAGAATCTACTATCCCGCCAGAGACACTTGTCTCGCGTCCGATTGTCCCGGACCAATGGAGAAGAAGCGCTTTCCAAGATATGCGAAACTGAAAAACGTTGCAAAACTTCCGTTCAAGAAGAGATGGACCTCGAACTTCGAACTACTAGAAAGCAACAAAGTGCTCTTCGTGGACGCGGACATCTCCAATTTGAAACCCGGAGTTCGACTTGAGGGGGTCATCAGAAGACTCGACTACGAGGGCAAGGACGGACTCATCCTCTATGGAATCGCATATCGACCAGTATTCAGAGAGCCCATAGCAGTAATCTCGAAACCGAAGCCGATCGCAGTCGCTCCTACCCAGTACGCTTAGACCCATAGTACCATTCGCCAGACTAGCCCTAACATAGACTTTCAGGGGGGGTCATCATCAGCCCAGCTTGACCGGGCAGAGTCGACCTTCCTGATGTTACCGGTCGCTTTTGCGTGAAGTTACGCGAGACTTTAGTCGATTTCGGGCCGAAGGCCGATCGGCAAAGGCTCCACTTGTATGTCCACTGTTGAGATAGAGAACTATCGATGGAAGTGCGAGAACTTTCTCAAAGGATATTGTCCGGGTAAGGACTGCGATATTTGCGCGAAAATAACCAATCGGTTGCTCCTCAAGGGCCTGGTCAAGATCACCCACGCGGACGAAGTCTTGAAACCCGTCCAGACCACACCACCAAACAGTCAGCCCTGATCATCTCTCGCAAGACTCCGGACTCCAAAAAATACTTCAGGTCGGCAGGATATACTTCTCAATAAACAGATACACGTCGCCTTAGTTCGCGACTTTCATTCCGAGGTAGGTTTATACCGTCAACTCCGCAATATAGCGTATGCGCGCTAAAACCCGTCCACTCGTTCGTCCACATGTTCCTCGCGACATCTGGGAGGTCTCTTGATTGGTTGACATCCACTATTTCATCTTCATCATGAACGTGGACTCTGCAATCGCGTCAGCCATAGCAGGCGTCGTTGTTTTCGCCCTGACCTACGTCGGGCTCAAATTGATCTACCGGATGTGGCGAAGGAATCTGAAATGTCCACACTGCGGAGAGGCGTATCATGATCATCGAGTCTCTCCACCAGTGGAGAAGGCTCTACCGAACGCCTTGTGGACCTAGTTCGGTTTCTGCCTGCTTCATGTGCTAAACAGTCAGTTCATCCAGGCCGCGTGGGTATTCAGTTATGAACTCCATTCCATCCTTGCTAACCGCTATAGTATCCGAGTGACGAAACCCAGCAAACCCGGGAACATAGAGTCCTGGTTCGCACGAAAAGACCATTCCGGTCTTCATGATCGTCTTCTCTCCTGGGTCGAGCCACGGTGGCTCATGACCATCTATCCCAATGCCGTGACCGGCATGGTGACGGAGCGCGTCGGCCAGACCAACCGCTTCAACAGCCTTCCGCGCAGCTTCATCAACCCGGAAACACGGCGCACCAGGTTTGAATTCTCCTAACGCGGCGTCCTGAGCTCTTAGCATGGTCTCGAAGTGTTTCTTCTCTGTAGGGCCAGCTGCTCCAACGATAACGGTCCGCTCGAGTTCGCTTGTGTAGCCTCCTATTTCGACTCCGGCCTCTGTTACCAATACGTCCCCCTTTCGGATCCTTCTTTGAGAGAAGACGGAGTGCGGTATGGCTGACCCGGGTCCGACCTGTCCCCGACAACCAACAACTACGGGTGAAAGGCCCCATTTCAGCTGGCGATATTTTGCTCCAAGCTTCTTCATCATTCTCGTCAGCGCCTCATAGCTCGCTTTCACCCCGACTAGCGCATCATGTTCGCCAGGTCCGATGTTCTCGATCAGAATATCGTGAGCCTTCTCCGCCCATCGAGCACTCTCCTTCAGAAGATGTATTTCCTGTTTGGATTTCACCCTTCTCAGATTGTCGACCATATCTCTGCTGTCGACCATTTTGGCGCGTTTGAGCAGGTCCCGCAAGGAAGGTCCTCTGTAGCCCCAGCCTCCAGCGGCTCCGTCAAATGAGTCGGTTGCAATTTTCGCTCCTGCTAGTCCTTTCTCCCTCAGTACCTTGACAAAGTGTCGAATCGGGTGGGTATTGCCTGGGTAGTCGGGATAGCTGAAAAACTCCTGTATGAGACGGGAATCGGATCTTACATGGTCCTCTTCTAGATGAGGTCCCATCACGAAGATTGTTCCGTCTTGTGGGATGACAAGGGCTAGAGGTCGCTCCGTGGAAATGTGGCTGAATCCGGTCGCGTAGAGAATTCTGGTGGGATTCGTAAGATAGAGCGCGGCAGACTTCGATCTCCTCAATTGATCCCGGATTTTCTCGACTCTGGATCTATGTTCTGCCTGACTGATGACCAAGTCGCCGGAAACCATGCGATTGAAGTGGGATCATCAGCGGTTAAGATTTGGGTCCGCGTCCAGCCATTCTGTTGACGCGAGAACTCTACTATGTCTAATATTAAGGGTAGTCCGCGCGCACGAAAAAGGGGTGGTGGGAGTATTTACTCCCAGATCAATCGATGGCTATCTGCTTGGCCTTAGACCCCGTTTTCTTCCTAGTCAGCAGCAACTCCAGCACACCGTTCTTGTATGACGCCTTTGACGTGTCGGGGTCAACCTCGACAGGAAGTTCTAGTTCCTTGTAGTAGCGTCGTTTGTCCGTGTCCACCTTGAGCGTCAGCTTCCGTCCGTCGCATTCAAGCGAGATGTCAGGTTTCTCGACACCTGGAAGCTCGGCTACGACCTTCACCGCATCGGGACTGACTATTGTATCAACTAGAGGCTCTCGATCTTCTTTTACGTCGAGCTGAGGCTTAACCGTGCCACTCTGTCCTCCTTTCAGAGAGGGTTTGACATTACCGAATTCTCTGATGACCGGTTTTCCATCGGGACCCATGCTGAACGAATAGCCGTAGACAAACGGACCCATTTCCCTCACGGTTCCACCGTCCGGAAGCTTTCGCTCTCTGATGAGATCCTTTGGAAGTTCCAAGTCCTTAAACATCGACTCAAAGTCCTGCTCGAGCTCGTCGAATAAGTTCGCCGTCGGGAACCGCCATCGACGCCTTAGCCAATTGGAAAAGAATTCATCTTCACTCAACCATTTTTCACCTCCCTATTTCTTGACTCATCAAGGGTCTTCCGTGTCCTCTCGAGAAACGAGATGAATTCCGCGAAGACTGTCTTCCCGAATTGACTCAATTCGTACGCTCCTTCCGTATTCTCGTCGAGGATGCCTGCATCGGAAAGAGCAGAGATATTGTGGTAGACAAGCTTCGGATTTATCCTGGTTCGATAATCCCTCTTCGCACCCGACCTCTCAAGAAGCGGTGCGAGCATCCTCATTCTGGTTTCGTTTCCCAAGAGCTCTATGAGTCGAAGGGTTTCCCGAAATGTCTCTTCAAACGTGTCACCGAACCACCCAAGCACTTCCATAGTGGCTTTGCCCGTCTGGAGAGCAACGCGCACCGATTCCTCTAGCTCAGACTGAGCCAATTCCCTTGGCAGGAGAATCAACGCGGTGGTATTCTGAGATCTATTGATTGTTTCGAGAGATTTTGCCAGTGGCTCGTCTAGTCCCGCGGTCTGGCAAAACACCGCTGTCAGAGTTCCGTTCTTGATTCCACATACGTCCACAGTTATAGATCTCGAAGGGTCGTTGGGGGTCAGTTCTGCATCCAGGAATGTTTCCATATCCTGAGAAATCAAATGCCATGCGGCATGAAACCGCTCGAATTGCTTGAGTTCGTTCTCTCCTGTCGGGTTTTGGTGTCTGCGAGCGAAAGTCTTGTAGTCGAGGATGTCTTGAGGAGACACTTGTTGGGTTTCCGCTGAGGGGACCAGCTGTAGTATCATTTGAAGGACCCTTATTCGTTACTCAAAGTAACATAATTCTGCTTTAAATGTTACCCCTGGTAACATTGAGGTCCTCGGTAGCTAGTAAACTGATACCCTGGCAACTCCGGGAATCTTCAAGATTAGTGGAATGGCCTTTCCGGGGATTACTTTGTTCCCGATCAGGATGAGCTTGGGATTGGGGTTCAGTTCAGGGTCGTCGACTAATGCCTGTCTAATGCTAATTCCATTCTCTGCCAAGACCCTCGACACGTCTGCGAGAATCCCGACCTTGTTCGGATTGTCGGCTGTTATCTCGACAACCCCTAATCCCATTTGCTTGGCCATAGCTCGGAGCGATGGTCCAGCCGACTCCAAATTCGAAAAGATCATCTTGATTTCTTTGTCCATGCTCATCGCGCGGATCGTCTCGCTGACAGTACGACGATCAACTCCGACTGCTCTGGCCACTTTGAGAATCGGGATCTCAACTTCATTGACGTAAATCTTGCCCCCGTCGATCGATAGTCCGTTGAGCAGCAGGAACTTCGCGACTTGCAATCGTTCGGGGTGAGTCTCAAAAGAATTTGGATTCGCCTCCACATTGAGGGTCGAGAGGCCACTGTCCCGAAGAACCTTAAAGAGTTGCAACCAGAAAGCGTCGGCCACTTTGGCAACAACGCAAAATGCAAGGGCTTTAGCCGCAACAGTTGACGGGTCTTGAACCCGTTACAATCAGGGCCAAGGAAAGAGTTTGACGAGGCCGAGTTCCAGAGTAAGATTGTGCGCCTCATAGCAGTAGAACGGAAGCCGGAGGAAGCCCTCGACGCCCTTTGCTTTCGTTACCGTGTTGAGAGGCCCGCGTTGAGGATCGGTCTACCCAAAGGCGAGAAAAGAGCGCTGGGATGCTATGTGCACAGGGAGCGGACTATCTACATGTCGAGTGAAGAATACATGTTTGATCCATATGTTTTGATCCATGAGTTTTACCATCACTTGAGACATGTCGGCGGGAAACATAGAGGAACTGAACGACACGCTCGTGACTTTGCTCTTGGCTTTCTCGAGAATGCTCGAGCAGCGGCGATGGGAGGAGCTGCGGGTTCGAGCTAGGCTTTGAACCAGCTAAAAACCAGATATCTGATCTCGTCCTGCTTCATGTCTGGAATCGCAATTATGAACTGTTTTCTCACGGTTGTTGCCAGTCTACCGGCTCGCACTACCTCAAAGGGTCCCATGATCGACTCCGGGTCTTCGACCGAGACGATGAATGGGGCGTGATCTATTCCAGGTCCGTGCTCATACACGGCGAAGTCAGCGCCGAACTTTATTCCAGGTGTGACGATGTAACCCTTGTTTCTCAAATCCTTGTACACTTGGTACGCCTGACTGAATCCACGGTAAGTTCCCTTAGCCTCTCTCAATAGAACCGATTTTGGGACGGGATCTTTGGTTCTTCCATCAATCACTGAGATCCTACGATGTTCCAGAAGGTACAATCCTTCCATGAGATCGAGCAGTAGTGGGACGTCGAAGTCTTGGTCTGGTTTGGGTTTTGGTATCCCGACTGGCTTCCCGAAGAAACCTGACCGGTAAATGTCAAGGCCGGTCTTGGCGTCCCAAACTATGAGGCGAGTTCCGATGAGTTCAGCTTCACCTTGAAGCGTCGTGGACTTCATGATTTTTCTAGGCTGTCAGGGCAATTACCCTGATCAAGTCTACAACGTCCACTCCTAGATCGGCCATGCTCTCCATGTGAGCACTCAGATCCCTGACAAGTAACAGGGTACGCAGAGGAATCTTATCGTCGAGTACCTCAAGGTCGAGAGATCGGTAGGCCATGTCTACTTTCTTCTCTGAGTCTTCGACACCTCTTGAGAGCTCCATTGCTTTTGCCGGGTTGAAGCCTAGGGACATCACGGTCTCTCTTATCTTGGACATTTCTTCGAGAACGAGGGCGTTCAATTCCGCGAGGCGCTTGGTGTATTTCTTGTCGAGTTTCCAGCTTCGGTCGATGACCGCTGAAAGTCGGAAACCGATGCCTTGAGCATAGTCCGCTATTTCGCCTATCTTGAAAATTAGCCTGATGAAGTCCTCTCGATTGCTGAGTAGTGTCCCGAACGAGGCGACCTCCTCAAGGAGCTTCTTCTTGGTGCCTTCGAAGGTTTCCAGAATCTTCAGCATGTTCTGATAGTGCTCCTTTGCGTCCTTTGCTTTTCCATCAGAGACGTTGTCGGTCATTAGCGCTAGTTCGCGGGTTATGTCTACGACGTTTCTTGTCTGTTCTCTGCAGATGTCAAGTATTCGTCGTCGTATGTTTGCTTCGGTTTCGACTGGAAAGGTCATCAAAGAGCACTGTCTCGCAAGGTGATGCTGTCGTTACCATAAAAAACTAGCAGCGGTTTGAACCAGGTCAGTTCGGGGCTTTGAAACCTTCTATCATTATCTCACGAATTGTTGAGGCCAGTGTTCCGACAGGGGTTCTCATTTGGCTCCAGCTATCACGATCTCGGATCGTAACAGTATCATCTTTGAGCGTATCATAGTCGACGGTGATTCCGAGGGGTACGCCTGCCTCGTCGGCCCTAGCGTACCTCCTTCCAATAGAGCCTGCTTCATCGTACTCCACTCTCAATCCGTTCGCGACGAGAGCCTCATACACTTCCGTAGCTCGCTTTTCCAAGCCGTCTTTGTTTACCAAGGGGAAGACCGACGCCTGGATGGGAGCGAGGTTGAATGGGAGGCCTAGAATGAGCCTATCTTCCTTCATCGCTAGGTTGTATTCGAGGGTCGTGTAGAGGAGGCGTTCCACTCCGAAGCTCGGCTCGATTACGTAGGGCAGAAAACGGGTCCCGGTTTCCTTTACCTGCTCCTCGACGACGTCGAAGCAGTTTGATGGAATGGTATATGGCCCGACTGTTACGGGCAACCCAGCCTTCTTGCTTTTTAGAAATTTCTCGGGATCGTCTTTCGAAATCAGATCAGCGACTCTTCCAGTCTCTTGGTGGAAGATTTTTGCGATGTTCTGACGATTCGGTTTTATCAACTTGACTTCGCGAAGGCGAGGTGTCTGATAGGGTTTGAACACTCGCAAGTCCTCTCCAGTTGCTTCCATATGTTTTCGGAGGTCGTAGTCCGTTCTGTTTGCAAACCCGGCTACCTCAGTCCATCCCCATCGGTCAAGTTTGACTTCGTGGTCGAAGGTTTGGGAGGAATAGTGTGCTCGCTCAGAGGGCAGTTTTTCGAAAAATCTTTGATGGTGACCGTCGACGCCGAGCCGATTAAGGAATTGTTTCGAGAGAGCCATAAAATAGGCTGCCCATGGTGCTTTGATTATCTGTCTCTGGACCGCGTCGCCTACCTTGATCACGGTCGCGTTTTCTGCGCCTTCTTTTCGAGTGTCAGCGGTAACTATTGACAACTCCTCGGACGCCATCTCTTCTAGGTACGGACAATCGGGTTCTTCAGGGTTGAAGAAGAGCTCGAAGTCCATTATTGTAAACTCTCGTAATCGAATGGGGCCCTGTCGGGGTGATATCTCGTTACGGAGAACCGTTCCCACTTGGGCGATCCCGATGGGGAATTTTTCTCTCATAGTTTCGAAGATTCTGCGGAAGTTTACGAATATTCCCTGAGCCGCTTCCGGGCGGCCGTAGGCCGGGTCCTCGCCGTAAGGGCCTATAGTGGTCTTGAACATGGTCATGAAATATTGTGGTGGTCCAAGTTCCCCGCCGCATTCAGGACACTTGACATGTTTCTCTTTGAGGAGTGATCCTAAGGTCTCGAGGCTCATGCCTTCCGTTTCGAGCCCGGTGGCCTCCTTTACTAGCTGGTCTGCTCGAAACCTTCTCTTGCAATCGGTACACTCGGTCATCGGATCTTTGAAGTTCTCGACGTGGCCTGAGGCTTCGAGAACCTTGTGCGGCGTGATTATTGGGGTTGAAACCTCGACAAACCCATGGCGTCTGAGGAAGAAATCTCTCCAGGTATCCTCGATCTGTCTCTTCAAGACCACTCCCAGAGGCCCAAGGTCGAGAAACCCGCTGAGCCCACCGTAGATCTCGAAGGAGCCCCAGAAGAATCCTCTTCGGCGGGCCGTTTCTGAAATGAGCTTGTGCTTATCCCTGATTTGTTGTTGCAAGATACTTCTGGCCTGGGCACTTCACGCGGATTGTGGACTCGTTATATCCGTTTATGCAAGGACCTGCAGGTGGCTCTATCGAGCTTTCACGTGTTTGACTATCGGGGCTCTGACCTTTCGTAGGATTCTGTATCCGCAGAACGGGCACTTGATCTCTGGCGTCATTGCGAGTTGGTCAGCAGTAAGCTTTGACCCACAATTGATGCATTCGTAGATGAGCCCGCCGGGGTTTCGCTCTCGTGGCGGAGCCTCTGATGGTAAGGATTCGCCCAGTGGCTCTTCAGGTCCCGACTCCATGAGATTAAACCGAAGATCTACATGTTGACTCTAACTTCAAGTTAAGGATTTAGTCGGAGACGCTGGAGTCGGTTTTGAGGGTTTTCCTCCGGCCGGTTTGTCTTTTGGTGTGGGTTCAGCTTCGACCTGCGGCTTTCTTCGGTAGAGATAGAACAGAAGTATTACAATGGCGGCTACCAGTCCAATGATGGCTGGAATTATTACTTGGAGGCTATTCTGCAAGACTGATACCTGAAGGGTCCCCGTAACTATGGGGGCGCCGTATTCTGGCGAGAAGAATGTGAGGGTATGGACTCCGAGTCCTTGTGGGGCGTTGAAGCTGAATGATACGTCTTTTTTCGCACCATGCTGGATGTAGATGCCCGATTGGCTTTGAACGACGTTTTGATCAATGTTCAGGCTGACTGTGATGTTCATGTTCACGATGGATGAATTGCTCGACAGGTGGAGGATTATTGTAACGGATTGTCCCTGAGTTACTGTGGGAATACTGTCAACGCTTGCCTGGAGAATTGTTGATTCCGGTGTCGACTTGTCCTGACCTGTAATCACTATCCCGTTCGGGTCCCGTCCTAGTACATAGAAGATTAGGTTTTTCGCGCCCAGTTCTCCGCCGGAAGTCATTGCTGTTGTGAAGGTTCCGCTCGAATCAGTTAGAGGGAACGGTGTGGAGGCTAGAAGTCTTCCAGGAAGCGGTGGGTTGACGAGAATGTAGGCGTAGGTTGGAGACTCAAGACTGTTCGTGCATGCGAGTAGCGGGGCGCATGGGCTAGCCACGGTCTGAGCGTGGGGTTTGCTTGTGACGGTGATCTTGAAGAGGCCAGAATTTTGGCGTACGCTTGTGACCGGCAGGTCGCCGAGGCTACCGGGTGGAATGTTTGCGCTAACACTGTTACCAGTAGTGAGGCTTGTTATCACGATCGTTATTCCGCCCAGTGTCATGTTGGCGGTCAATTTGTAGACATATTTTGAGTTGATGAGATATGGTTGGTCGCCTAGTGTTTTCAAAGAAACTGTAACGCTTGCGCCGTGGGTCTGCTGGCTACTCCATTCGTGGTCGATTGTGATGTTAGCGTCAACTCCAACAGTTGGTGGAGGATTGACCAGTGTGAAGGTCGCAATCAGTGGTTGGCCTATTGTGAAGGCTCCGTTAAGTAGAGTGACGTTCGAGATGTACATTCCCTTCATTGTTCCGCCAGTGATCGTTGGAGTGGATAGAGGAGCCGCGTTGGAGCCCGAATCGATGGCGAAGACGTTGCCGACAACGTTACTTGCCGGTATCGTCGTCTGGGTAGTTGAGTTCGTGAGCGTTCCCTTGACTGAGAGAAGTCTGTTATCACCTGAGTAAGAAAACGAGCTCGGCTTGACTTGGGTCTGTTCGACCCTAAACGTGTGAAACACGACGCCGAAGTCGAAATTGCTTGTGAAAGTGCTGGTGACGTTCCAGGAGCCTGCTATTGGAGGCTGTGGAAGAGCAGATGTGAAGTTGAAGAGAAAGAGTCCTCGGTGGGAGACGGAAAAGGTCTGAGTCAGATTGACGGTTGCGGGTGTGGGGGAAAGAATCGAGATAATGTTGGAACCGGTGCCGTTGACCCCCTGTGTATCATTGACCCTCACCTGGAGCAGGTCTCCAGGTTCCCAGAAGTTTGTAGGAAGCCCTCCGAGGGTTGTCTGGATGAATCCTTCGCCACTATTCCCCGTTGCAAGGATTATGGCTGATCCTCTAAACCAGGGATACGTAGTCGTTGAACTAGGGGTGGTTGTGTCGTTGAGGGCGATAAATTGCGTATTCTTGAGAGATGCGAGCTGTGAGCTTGAGCAGGAGGATGCAGTGCACGAACCTTTAGCGATAGGATAGGCAAGTGACAATGGAATGGTATTATTGAGACTAATGCCTGTCAACGTGTACGGTTTCGGGAAATAGTAGGTGGTAACTGTCTGACCCCAAAGATGCTTGGAGCTTATAGCTGTGGCATTGTAGGTTACAGTTACATTCGCGTTGTGGGACACTTGGGTGGCCGATGTGAGAGTCATTGTATGAAGTGTTGCTTCGCTGGGAGTATTTGCTACCGAGGCGACTTCGATGTTAGCGACACGGACATTCAAACCCCTACCAGTGGCATTTGTGTTGCTGAAAAGAAACGCTAGGGTCACTTTGAACCCGATGAGGCTCGTTAAATCGTAGCATTCGTCCGTGGGGGCGCAGGAAACAGGAACACCTCCCGTTGAGCTGTTGGGAGGTCCTCCAGTGAAATTGAACGAGTATGGTGGACCTGACCTTGTAACGTTGCCGTTGGGTAACAGCACGGGTGGCGTGTTGGAGGCATTGTATACCAAATAGCGAGCCCTCGCTCCCTGGCCGAGAGTGCCGTTCCAGTCGAACTTCAGGAAAGTCGCTGGCCCAGTCCCCTTGGGGACCGTGAGAGTATAATTGATGCTTTGAGCGGTGACGGTAGCACTTGGGATTGAGTATTTGAACGCAGTCGCAGGAACAGGCTGCCCCGTCTGGGTGTTGTTTATGGTGGTGCTGAAAAACGTAAGATTCGGGGGAGGGGCCGTTGCGTTCTTGCTTGTGTATAGGTCAAACTGAGAATAGGTGACGTTGAAAGCGGGGCACGGACAAGGTGGGTTGTATGGGTCGAACGACGGGGCCAAGGCCGGATGTCCGAACATGCCAGAATTGGTGGAACCATAACGAGCGGACTGAGGAAGAACGATGGATAGCGAGAGCAGAACTAGAAGTACACCTAGAGAACTACGGATCAAGTCGCTTCACGGATTAGTTTCGGCGAACCCTGCCGGATTCTATTTAACCTTTGTAAAGTGTACACTTCACGTTTGGCTGGGAATGCATCATCCAGAAACAATCAGTAGATGCACGAGGCTTTAGATCAAGCAGAAGAAACCGAAGCGAGTCATGAGTTGCTCATGGAATCTTGCATCGGCTTCTCGCATTAGTTGCTCCGGGCAATTCAATGCTAAGCTTTGTAGCATCATACCAGAACCAGCTCATGGCTAAGAGGCATGTCGCCTCTGGAAGAAGAAAAAATTTCGAGCTTATCGCTTTGGTGGGGGAGAAACCAGTACTACGTTGTCTCCTCTGACGATGATGGTGCCGAGTTTCTTCGTTGACTCGGCGTTAGTGACGTCTTCCGCATCTTCGAGGACTAGGTTCATGTGTTGATCAAAGCTGTAGAGCTTTCCTCTTACACTGCGTCCGCCTTTGAGTTGGACCAGGACGACTTTGTTCAGGCTCTCTTCGAAGATCTTCGCAGCAACTTCAGACATTCATCGCTCAACCGGAGAGTTGCGGGTTGTCGGGCGAAGGTACTCTTTTAAAGATTGTCTCCCTCGATCACTCCGAAAAGTCTTGACAGTCAGAACAATACTCAAAGATCGTGACTCCAAGCCTCTGATCGAAGAACTCAGACGGCTCCCGAACCAACAGCATCTCACTCACAAAGCCAGAGTCGAGATAGAGACTGTCAAAGACTCAGAGATCATATTTGTTGACGGCATAGCCATCGCGTTTCGGAGGAAGAGCGACCTGGCGCCAGTGTTAACGAATACTTCAGCTCTTGAGAGGATGCCACGGGTTGTCGTTGACATGGGCGCGGTCCCACATGTAGTTGGAGGCGCGGACATCATGGCCCCGGGGATTCGAAAGCTGAGTGGGGAGTTCGAGGTGGGGCAATTCTTGGTAGTCGTGGACGAGAAGTACGGCAAGTTCCTTGCCGTTGGGAAGGCAATCATTGGATCGGGTCCAATGGCCGCTACAAAGAAGGGGAAGGTCGTTGAGAATGTCCACTACGTTGGGGACTTGATCTGGGACGTGATAAAGCCCAAGGGTTCGACTTCTTCAAGCTCCAATTGACGATTTGTATCGAAAATAGTCAGGGAAATGTTTAAAGTCGAACCGGTCGGACGCCCGATGTTAGCTCCCGGAGCACAGTCTGATCTTTCCACATGCAGCATTCTTCGATATATGTGAAGGCTCTTCCTCTACAGGAACTGGACGATGTGGAGACGATAAAGGGGGAGGTCAGAACCGGCAACATTCTGATCGTGAGAATTACTCCCTTGGCGCGGAAGAGCGTTGAGGAGACAAAACTCGCAATCACGGAGTTGACCGACTACACAAAATCTTTGGGAGGAGATATTGCTCGGCTGGGAGAGGAGCGTATTGTCATAACGCCAGCAGGCGTAAAGGTATGGAGGAAAGAAGCTGCCTCCCCAGAAGGAGCCATCCCTGCGGTTCCACTTCAGAGTGAAGCAGTTCCAGGTACGAGATGAGACCTGGCGAGCTATCGTAGCCTGATGGATTCCAGAACGTCAGGAACGACCGTCTTGATTCCGAATATGCGGTTGACGTTTTGAGCGAAAAGATCCGACTTCCTTCTTTCTCCGTGGTTGACTATGATCTTGGTTGGCTTCGGAGACATCCGCTTGATGAATCCTAAGAGCTGATTTCTGTCTGAATGGCCCGAAAACCCTTCAATGGATTCTACTCTCATATTCACCTTCACCATTTCCATCTTGCCGTCATGAGCGTAAAGAGAGACCTCTTTCAAACCATTCTTGATTCTGTTTCCTAACGTACCATCAACTTGGTAGCTCACATACGCAAGAGTATTTCTTGCGTCAGGCGCAAGGTGTCGGAAGTAGTCAATCGCGGGTCCGCCTTCGAGCATTCCTGAGGTGGCAATTATGACGCATGGGCCTCCCGCGATAATTTCCTCTCTGTCACTTGGGTGAGTAACCGGATGGAAGTATTCGGATTGGAATGGGTTGATGTCTTTGTGAAGGATCTGTTCTTTGATGTCTCGAACCAGATATTCCGGAAAGGCTGTATGAATCGCGGTCGCCTCGTTGACCATTCCCTCGATGTAGATAGGGAGTTCCCGGAGAGCGCCGTTTTTCATGTATGCATCTAGGACGAGCATTATTTCTTGAGCTCGTCCGACAGCGGGAACAGGTATCAGCACCTTTCCACCCTTCTCGACTGTGTCATTGACTATGCTGACGAGCTTGCCTTCGACTCCTTCTCGGTCTGGCATGATATCGTCGGGTCCGCCGTATGTGCTCTCAATGATGAGTGTCTCGGCTCTAGGGAAGAGGGCTGTTGCCGGATCGAGCATCATTGTTCGTCCGAACTTGAAGTCGGCGCTGTACACTATGTTGTGTAAGCCTTCACCGATATGAAGGTGTACCATCGAGCTGCCGAGGATATGGCCAGCGTTGTGAAAGGTGAGCTTGATGTCCGGAGCGACGTCAGTAACTACATTGTAGCGTAGAGGTATGGTGTGCGTTACGACTTCTCTGACGTCTTTTTGGTCGTAGGGCGAGTGTTCTCCTTCCCTGCTGTGAACATCAAGATAGTCGAGCTGGTGAAGCGTCATCAGAGTTTGGGTGGGTTCTGAGCAATAGACTGGTCCATCGTAGCCATACTTGTAAAGGAACGGAAGTATGCCGCAGTGATCGAGGTGGGCATGGGATATGACAACAGCATCCAGTTTTTCCAGGTCGAACTCGTCAGTATCAAATCGCGGATATGCTGATGAAGGATCTTGCGCTCCGGGGTTTATTCCGCTGTCGAGTAGTACACTGCTCGATCCGGCTTGAATGAGCATTGCAGCTCGACCGACTTCGTGGAAGGCTCCAAGCGTAACGAGTCGAACGTAGCCGGCCTTGCTAAAGGTGGGGCGAAAGATTCTTTCGCCTACGTCACGCAGAATCCTGCTGCGTTCTTCGCTCTCGGTATGAAGGATATGACGAGTGCTAGAAATGATCTTTGAGTGCAAGGGGGGAGCCCTGAGTATTCGCGGCCGCCACCTTGTTTCCTTCACAACCTGTTGCAAGACCGTCGCTTCCTTCCCTATTGCCACGCCTGGTTTCGCTGCTTCGACTACCACTTCGCCGAGGCTCGGGTCGAAATTGATCGAAGTCACTTCAGCCTCAGCAGGAATGATCTTGCGAATGTAGGCTTCGGCCTCGCGTTCCGGAAGACGTATGGACTGGTCGGACCGAATAACTATCCTCTTGTGAAGTAGATTAACGATCTCAGTGACCACGTAGCTTTGCTCGGCCAATAGGCCGACATTCTTCACATAGATGGCGAGTCTTGGTCCTTCGAATTCTATTCGTGTAATTTCAGCATCCTTCGGCATGTGTTCTACGATTGTCTCTCGTATCTTCGCGTGAACATCGTTGTAGGTTCTAGTCAATTCTCTTTACGACTGTGATTTCGGTTGAGGGTTGAAAGAAGGGGTCAGGCGTGGAGGATGTGCTTCTTTTCGTCCTCTGACAGTTCTCGGTATCCTTCCTTCGTGATTAGGGCAACGTCGAAGCTATCCCCGCTCGCTGAGTCTCGTTTCATCGCGGAATCGATAGCCCTGACGACTATAGGGACGGATTCCTTCACGTTCATCGTGTCTTTCCATTCGGACTCAAGGACCCCGTATGCAACCGGCGATCCTGATCCCGTTGAGACGTATTTCTCCTCCATCATGCTTCCGAGAGGATCTAGTGCGAAGATGTGGCCACCGCTGTCGTCCACCCCGCCGATAAGGGCTTGGACGCCGAGTGGATAATATCGCGCACCGAAGAGGATGTTTGACACTAGTCTAGCGGCGGAGTTGACTGGAATTGGCCTCGCTAAGTCAAGTCTGTACAGCGAGGAGTTGGCCCTAAGCATTTCCACCAATGCTTGTGCATCTCCTACGGTCCCCGCAATTGTCATTGCTAGGTGATGATCGATTCTGTAGACTTTCTTAGCATGTTTGTGGGCGACGAAAGAGCCCATCGTGGCTCTCGTGTCTGTCGTAAGTACAACTCCATCCTTGCAAACAACTCCGATCGTAGTTGTCAATTCGAAACGCCTATTTTTGGTAACCTTGGGTTTTCCAACACGTTGCGCGTCCAGATGCTACTATCTTGCGGCTGCTTTCCGAGGACCGGAAAGATTTGAGGGGAATCGGCTTCCGATAGCTTAAAAACGTTTTCAGCGAAGCTTCAGGGACCTTACTACGGAGGGAGGATCGTCAGGTCCTTTCACCGTCGCGGAAACATTCTCAGACGATTCTCTCAATGGCTTGGACCCTCTATGATAGGAAGTATTCGGTCTTGGCCAAGTGTTATCCTTGTCTGTCGGTTTGGATACTTGCGAAGGCCGAGAGTCACTTTCGTGAACCCAAGAAGTCTCAGTTCTTTCTCGACCTGGTTCATCAAGCCATCTTGATGAAATAATCGTAACTCTTCCGGAGCTACTTCAATGGCCGCCACTTCTCCATGATGTCTTACCCTGATGTCTCGGGCACCGCTCAGTTGTCTGACCATTGACTCCGCTTCTCCAACTTGAGATAGTTTCTGAACGGTGATCCCCTCCCCATGAGGTATCCTGGATGATAGACAAGGCATGGCTGGCTTGTCCCACACCTCAAGCCCGAAAAATCGGGCAGCTTCCCGCACATCTCTCTTGGAGAAGCCAGCCTCGGCGAGTGGGCTCCTCACACCGGCTTCCCTAGCTGCGAGAAGTCCTGGCCTTGTTTCACCAAAATCATCAAGCTGAGTTCCATCAAGAATTGCCTCGAATCTCGCTTTATTAGCTTCGCTCCTGAGTTCGCGGTAAAGGGTGTCCTTGCAGTAATAGCATCGGTCGGAGGGATTCGACTTGTATTTTTCGTTGTGCACTTCATCAGTTGTCACAGTGACGTGTTTGATGCCGATATGTTTCGCAGTTCTTTCTGCGATGTCTATTTCTCCACGGGCCAGAGATTCGGAGATAGCAGTTACTGCGACAGTCCGATTTCCCAGAGCCTTGTGCGCCAGCACTGCTACTAATGAACTGTCGACTCCAGCGGATAATGCAACGATGGCTCCGTTAAGCTGGCTGATAATATGAACCGCCTTCTCTATCTTCGTTTGCAGATCTAGATTCGTCGACTCGGTAAGCAACAATATTCAAAACATGGAAGTCACCTGCAATTTAAACAGTTTACGCGCAGAAGTGAGGAATGATCAATCGTGTCCCTGAAGAAGTTTGAGCAAAGTCGAAAACTCTTCGAGAAGAAGGATAGGCTGCTTGCCGTCGTGAGCCTATCCCGGTTTGCGAAGCTTGACATTGGTCGAGAAAAACGCAAAGGTCTCCCTGAGGTTATTCTGGCAGAGGGCAAGCTTCCCGGTGACGTGGTGAGGATTAGCCAGGCGATGGTAAGACGGACTGGTCGAGCCATCATAAGCCGTTCTGATAGTCTCCAGGTTCGCGCCCTCAGGTCCAGTATCAATGGAGGGTCGAAGATTGAGTTCTTTTCACGCTCTCGAATGATCATTGTAAAGTCGAAGAATTACCGCTCAAGGCGTAGCGGAGGCAGAGTGGGGATATTGACGGCAGGCACTTCCGACATACCAGTCGCTGAAGAGGTCGAAATTATCGCCAGAGAGATGGGGTGTGAGACTAGATCGTTCTTTGATGTAGGGGTAGCCGGTATTCATCGGCTCTTCCAGCCTGTTCAGGATCTCCTGAAGTGGGATTGTGACGTCATAGTGGTGGTTGCCGGTAGAGAAGGGGCCCTCCCTACCGTGGTAGCTGGAATTGTTGATGTTCCAGTCATAGGTGTTCCGACATCAAAGAGTTACGGGTTTGGAGAGAAGGGACTAGCTGCGCTCTCTGCCATGTTGCAATCTTGCTCCTTAGGAATGGCTGTGGTCAATATCGACGGAGGGGTTGGTGCGGGAGCTATCGCGGCTCTGATCGCAAACCGCGTAGGTTCATACAGATCATGGAGAGAATTAGCCACCAGATAATTGGAGGAGCGAAAGGTTTGGGCGTTGATCTAGGCGACATAGTCACTCGGGCAAAAGCATCTCTCGACGAGTTTTCAGGAAAGACCTTTGCCGTCGATGCATACAATGCGCTCTATCAGTTTCTCGCGATAATTCGCGGGCCTACTGGCGAGCCTCTAATGGATCGCCAAAGTCGAGTTACGAGTCACCTCAGTGGGCTTCTCTATAGAACGACCAACTTAGCAGAACGAGGAATCAGACTCGTCTATGTCTTCGACGGTAAGCCTCCGAGCCTCAAAGACGCTGAGATCAAGAGGAGGCACGTTGTCAAGGTCGAAGCCAAGACCAGATACGAATCTGCGCTATCAACTGGGAAGTTTGAGGAGGCAAAGCGGTACGCCCAGGCGACCTCTAGCCTCAAAGACCTGATGATCGATGACGCTCACAAGCTTCTCCAGTTTCTAGGCATTCCGATCGTGCAAGCTCCGTCTGAGGGTGAAGCTCAGGCTGCTCACATGGCTACGCGCGGAGATGTTTGGGCCGCGGTGAGTCAAGATTACGATTCTCTTCTCTTCGGAGCTCAGCGACTCGTTCGGAATCTCGCGATTAGTGGAAAGAGAAAGCTGCCCATGAGGGAGGCCTACGTTCAAGTTGAACCGGAAGTTGTTGAGCTCGGATCGACTTTGCAAGCTTTGCAACTCTCACGAGAACAACTTGTAGACTTGGGAATTCTCATTGGGACAGATTTCAACCCTGACGGCTTCAGGGGAATCGGGCCAAAAACAGCTCTGAAATTGATCAAGGGGTATGGAATGATCGAGAAGGTCGCAGAGGCAAACAAAGAGGTTGTCGCCCCGCGAGAGTTGGACAGGATCCGCGAGATCTTCCTAAAGCCCGCGGTTACTTCGGAGTATGCTCTGAAATGGCGCGAGCCTGATGTCGAAGGCCTTGTGCGATTCCTTTGTGGAGAAAGAGACTTCAACGAAGAAAGAGTCAGAACTGCGGTGGAGAGAGCTAAGGTGGCGATGGCTAATCAAACTGGAAGACAGACACTTGAGTCATTCTTCGGTAGCTAGTCACTAAACCCGTACTTGCCGACGAGCGGGACGAACGCGACTCCTCCCAAGGACTCACGGACGAGGCTGTTGTTCTCTTTCTTCCTGACTCTGACTAGTTCCTGTGGAAACATCCTTCCACCGATCGGTATGACTAGTATTCCCTCTGCAATCAATTGCTCCAGCAGCGGAGGTGGGACTCTTGGGGCCGCGGCGGTTACGAGGATTCTATGGTATGGCGCTCCGTCAGGATAGCCCATGGATCCATCGGCCTGGACGAGCGTGATCTTCGCGGCATATCCGGCCCGCTCCAAGTTCGCACGCGCAACGGCAACCAGTTTGTCAAGATATTCGATTGCGAACACATGTCCCTCCCTTCCAACGATCTCCGCGATTGTGGCTGCATGGTATCCGCTTCCCGCTCCTACCTCTAGAACCCTCATCCCGGGTCGAACCTCCAGGGCCTCGTCCATTATGGCAGCCATGTAACGCCCGGCAGGTTAGCCGAGTGGCGCACTTATCGTCTGACCATAATCCGTAGGCAGCGGAGTGTCGACGTACGCATACTGACGAAGATGGGGAGTCACGAAGAGTTCCCGCGGAACTTTCCTCATGGCCTCAATGACTTGAGGCGTCTTCAAGAGTCCCTCGGCGATGAGAGCTTGGACCAATCGCTCTCTCTCAATTTCAAAATCCATCTATGCTTCTCATCACTCCAGACTAACATTTGTCGACGAGCATATTAGATTCATTCATTCACATAAGAAAGGGTTACTGTGCACTTTACATTTCACGCACGCGGTCATCCGGCCGTTTCTTCAACTCATCCAACAACTCTGGAGTTGACAACAGAGTCTCGATTAACGAGACGTGGAGATTGCGTTGTTGCTGTCGGATCTTCGGCAAGTCTTGGAGATCTGCCTGAGGCTATGAAGGACGCTCTAGTAAACCAAGACTGCAGGGTCCGCTTAACCCTGACTATGGATTCACACTCATTCATTGTCAATGGACGCGGAGCACCTGGTTTGACGTTTTCCCATCCATCCGATATCGTGGTCAGAAGGAGTAGTTACGTGTCAGATAGGACCCTAATGATATGTGCGAATCAGTCTGCGGCTGATATACCAAGATCGATGTTGCGGTTGCTTCAAAACCCCAACCAGAGGATTCTTGTTGACCTGATGACAGAGCCCTAGGCCAGCTCAAGCCTTGCGTCTACAGCCACCTGCCACTTCACAGGGGCAACACCTCGGACTTTGCGAGTCTCAACGATCCTCTCGATCTTCCAACCGAAGTCGCGGATGCCGTCAACGAATTCTTTGCTAGCTTTTGATTCACTATTGGGACCATCTGCGAAGGTATAGTAGTGCACGATTCCTCCCTCACGTCTCAGCGCTTGGCACGCCTCTTCTAGAAACTCTCTCGCATGCGACGGGTGATTCATTATTACTCGAGTAGCGGCGCCGGAGAGATTATTCTTCACGATGACTCGAGCGTCGCCGGCCCACACCGTTATCCTACCCTGGACCTTGTTTAGCCTCACGTTTTCATTTGCGAGCTTCACGGCATCAGGATTCGCGTCGATCGCATGGACTCGAATATCCTTCAAACGTTTTGCAATTAGGATCGAGAACGGCCCCACTCCCGCGAACATGTCTACGACGCACTCGCCTGGTCGGACTTGTTCAGCCACTCTGCTATGCTCGGTGGAGAGACGCGGGGA
This sequence comes from Candidatus Bathyarchaeia archaeon, assembly GCA_035935655.1. NCBI lineage: Archaea > Thermoproteati > Candidatus Bathyarchaeota > Bathyarchaeia (SeqCode) > Bathyarchaeia archaeon. Next base: position 140,904 of record DASYWW010000012.1, on the reverse strand, counting down.
GAAGAACGCCTTCGATATGTCGATCTTGAAGCGGCAACCTAGCTCCTTGTGTATCGTCTCGGTCCGATTAGTTCCAAGGATATGATGGAGGGGCCTCAGTCGTTGGATGTCGCTGATGGGGCCATCCTTTGAGTAGACCGCTTTGATGTTCTTGTGCACTTTCATCAATGCATCAGCGATTATTCTCTCGAAGGGCTTGGACTTAGCAGAGAGTTCAATGATCGCTATGTCGCCGATTATATCGAATGATTTCGATACCACGGAGGCGATGTTCGACGGAAGAGTCTGAGACAGCGCTTCGTCCAGCGAAATCGCACCCTGGGTTCTTGATGGAAATCTCTCGTGTGACAGGGCTAGTTCGCCCAACTCTCTCTGAAGTCTTCTCTGATCTTCCGCGAGTGGCTTTCGAGAGAGCGGGATGTGAAGAATATTGTCGACGGTCTGAGGCGCGAGTCTTCTGTTGAGTAGGCTCAGCGTTGTCAGCAGTTGTATTGCAGTTTGACCTTTTTTCTTGGGAATCTGGAGAGAAAAGCTCTCTTGCTCAATGGCCGACTCAGTTTCACTTCGGCTCAACGAAGATACTCGGCGCTTATCCTCTGCTGGTTCGTGCCCTAAGACGCTTCAGAAAATCAAGATCCGCTAGCGCAACCTCAGCTGACAATCTTACGTCCTCATCCCGGTCTTGAAGTCTGTCGATCAGGCCGGAGCGAGCTGTTTCATCTCCGATTGACCCGAGCGCGACCGCTGATTCATGTCTTACCAGGACGCTCTCATCGTCTGCCATGGCTTCGAGGAGAGCCGGGACTGAAGACTTGAACTCTAGCTGACCAAGGGAAAATGCGGCCTCATGCCTCACTAGGGGGCTTGGATCCGCTTTCAATGTCTCGCATAGCATGGGAACAGCCCTTTCGTCCTTCATATCTGCTAGCATGCAGACGGTGTGTATCCGGAGGAGAAGGCTTGGGCTTCTGTATAGGACGGTCTTGAAGTAATCGATGTCTCCTTTCGAAAACGCCCATTCCATCTTCTCGAGGGTCTCAAAATCCTTCGAGTAATCTGGAGGCGCTCTTGGCGTTTTGTTCTGGGTGATTGACTTCAATGCAATCTCACTATGTCGTGTTGCGAACGTCTAGAATGGGTCGATGTTTCATGAAGCCGATAAGACAAGACTGAGATCACTTGCACTGGAAGAGGGTCGGGAATGGGATTATTTTAGCTCGTTGTCTTGGTCTTGTTGTTGCCTTCGCCGCTTATTGCACGCTCATAACATTCTGGGCAGTACGGGCCTTCGTACGGTCCGTGTTTGGAGCATGAAGGTCGTCGTGGACCCTTCTCTTCCAGTATACCGGGTTTCAATTGTAGTACCTCTTCGATTGCTGCCGGTGAAAGATGCCCAGCACCACTTTCCGGACTCTCTCCGGCTATTCCTTGGCCCCGTGCTCTCGCAAGAATTGAGCAATTGATTCCCGCTTGCTTTCGACAGCAACCGATAGCGGCGACTTTCCCTGAAAGTTCTTTGCACCGACATCAGGGATTGCGTTCTCGACCAGCCAGACAACCAAGTCATAGTGGCCTCTCGAGACCGCGTTATGAAGTGCCAATGACGATCCACTTCTGGCACCATTCTTGAAGAGGTACTGGACAAGTTCGAGGTCGCCGCTCCAGGCGGCATGAGGTAAGAGAGGAATGCTGTGTGCTCCGGTCGAGTTGACGTTGTCAGAATTCTCTCTAATTCTCTTTTCCACCTCATCTCTTCGTCCGAGCATCGCGGCAGTGCAGATTTCAAGGGGTACTCCGTTTTCCAACAAATAGTTCGCGACCGGCACGCTGCCAACTTGCGCTGCCCCTTGAATCGCGGTCTCATGATCACTCTCGCTCCAAGGGTACGCTACGTTAAGTAGCCCTGGATTTTCCTCAAGCATTCTCTTTACCTTCTCAAGGTTTCCATGGCCAGCGATCACGAATTCCCTGACTACGTCAGTTGAGAGATGGGCGTTCGTCGTTTGCACACTAACGAACGTGCCTCCGCAGGCTATAATTGTTCGGAGGCGGCCCACTGGAATGAATGCGCGTTCTCATCGTAGGCAAAGTCGGGCGAGGATTTGAATCGTGCCATGGCGGGCCCGGAGGGATTTGAACCCTCGACCATTCCCCGAACGAGTCGTAGGGACTCGTCCTTCAGGTTAAGAGCTTCAGCCCCAGAGTCTGCTGCTCTACCTGGCTGAGCTGCCCGACTAGACCAGCGTACCTGTCCGGTTTACGGGCCCACGAACCCGCCGAAGGCTCGGTCCCGGCCGAATTTCTAATAAGGGTTACCGTTTCTGAGAGAAAATCAAGCAAAGAAATTGGGCTGATGCTGAACACGCTCAGTTTGCGTTGAACGGCCTGGCATGCGGGTAGGATCATCTTTAGCGCGTCTCTCAAACGAGCGATATCTCACTTTCTATCTGCCAACCACGCCTAAGCACAGTTCGTGTCCCTATCCTCGTTCCGTTTTGGTAACACAATGCTTCCCCGACACCATCGGTAGCCGCTCCGTGGATGATGCTGCATATAGCTGAGAAGCGATTCCATTGAGATTCCACGCAACGCTGCTACTCTTGCTCACACTTGCAGTGCTATCTCTGCTCGCTCAAGTCCAAGCTCCACCACCCGGAAATCCGAATTATTCTCTAGGCATCAATCCATCAAACCCAATCGGGTTAGGAGGTACTGTTACGTTGACGGTAAGCGAGGCGGGAGGCACCCGCAATTCCGCATACACTTTGGCTTTTCGCGTTCAGAAGCCGAACGGGACTGGGGTAGCCGTCAACACTCAGGTTCTATCGACAGACAATGCTGGCGGGGGAAGTGTTTCTATTCAATATCCAGCGAGTTCTTGGACGGCTCTGAACGGGACAGTCAAGACGGATGTGGGCGGGGTCTACAATGTTCTTGTGAACCAGACAGGTCCGACAAATACTGGACCGGTTGCAAATGGACAGTTTACGGTCACGTCGCAGATGAGCATAGTCATTTCCCAGCCAATTTCAGGCGCCATTGTTCAGAGAGGACAGATAGTTACGATTAGTGCGACCGTTTCCAACTCGCTCGGGGCTATTAGCGGTGCGACGGTGATGGTGGACACTCCTTCGAACGGTCAGCTTGTTGTGCCTCAGATTAGTTCCACTAGCGGAGTTTACTCGACAAGCTACCAGGTCTTGATGAACGATCCTCTTGGCCTGTGGACGATCATTGTTACGGCGAAGGATGCGACCGGAAACTCTGGAATCAGCCTTCCTGTGATTGTTACCTTGGCGAAAAGCAGCTTGTTTGTGGACGCAATGCTCACCTACAATTCGAAGGGCGTACCGTCGACGAGTTTTTCCGCCGGAGATGCGCTCTACCCTTACTTCCGAATCAGGTACTCCGGATCTAATGGAGCGTTTGTGACCAACGGTCAGTACGTGGTATCGGTCAAGAATCCCTCCGGAGTGACCGCAACCAATCTTACGACGGTCTACGATGCCAATCGTCTAGGCTTCTATGCTCCAACTGGTTATTCGATATCCGGTTTTGATCCTGGTGGGACGTGGACTGTTGTGATTAACGCGAATAGTCTTGATGATGGTTTCGGGAATACAGGGCCTAGCTACGCGACCTCCGTCAGGGTGGATATTGTTACCGTGACGTCTCCGCTAAACTATGTTCCTTGGGTGGCTGGGGGGCTTGTCGCGTTGCTCGCAGGGATTGTTGTGCTGAAGAGGTATGACACGTCGCTCGAGGGGTTTGAGCATCTTGAGGAGATGACTGGAGGCCCAATTCCTCGCGGATCGAGCCTTTTGCTCCTCGGTGACCCAGGCAGCGGAAAGACCGTCCTGTCTTACGAGATGCTTCATGACGAGCTTGAGGCGGGAAGATTATGCGCGTTGCTGTCGTATGATGCGTTTCCTGAGGACGTTCAGGGTCGAATGGGAGAGTTTGGATGGGATATTATTTCCCACTTGCGCAAAGGCCGGTTGAAGATCATCGATTGCTATTCAGGTCTCGCGGGACAAGGTGAGGGTGCTCTTCGTGATCCGTCGGACCTAACTGAGCTCAATATTCAGGTGACCTCTTTCATAACGAAGGGTAAGAATGCGCCCGTGACTCTGATACTAGATTCGCTCACTCCCATCTTTAACGGGGTTGAGGCTAAGCATGCGATCAACTTCCTACAGACCGTGGGGGCGAAGGTGAAGAAGACAGGTGGCTTGTTCATACTGACCGCATCGAAAGGTGCGATACCTGAAGACGCGATTGCCAAGATCAAGAGCATTGTGGACGGGGTTATCGAGCTTACTCTGGTGAGGACTGGGAGGAAGGGTACGAGGTTCCTCACCGTGCTGAAGATGGAGAGGAGACGAATCGCATCCGAAACAGTCTCGTTCGAGATCGAGAGAGGACGAGGACTGGTCTTCCGAGTCTCGCGGTTCAGAATCTTCGGAAGAAAGCTGCAACACCTGAAACTACCCAGTTCTCCACTCACAAGACCGGGTCCCCGCGTAAAGACTAGCGATAAGCCCGCAGGGAAGCAGGCAGATGAAAGCAACGATGAGGGAAAGAGCTCTGACGTCTTGCCGAAGAGGACCGGTACGAGACAGCGCTGAGCTCTAGAAACTGCCTTTTTAGCATTAAGGGCTTGCTCTCTTCGCCATGGGCGTTTCGTTCATCGGGCTAGGTCTGAATGATGAGAGAGGCTTGACCATAGAAGGATTGGAAGAAGCCCGGGATGCTGGCAGTATCTTTGCCGAGTTCTACACTAACACCATGCCTGCATTGGACCTGAGCAAGCTTGAGGTTCTTCTGAGAAAGAAGATTCTAGTGTTGAATCGGGTTCAAATTGAAGATGAAAACGGTAGACAGATTGTTGAAGCGGCGCGGAAGGGAAACGTAGCTTTTCTTGTCCCGGGTGATCCGATGGTTGCTACAACCCACGTTTCCATCAGGCTCGAGCTGGCGAAGAGGGGAATATCCTCAAGAATCATACACGGGCCATCGATAACCTCCGCGGTTTGTGGGGCTACAGGCCTTCAAGGGTACAAATTCGGCCGGACCGTTACAATGCCTCAAGCATCTGGCGTGCCGAGCTCCATAATCGAAGCGATCAGGGATAACAGGAAAAGAGGACTTCACTCACTTGTCCTCCTCGATGTTAGACCAGAACAATCCAACCAGCTTAAAGTGGGGGAGGCAGCCTCAAAGCTGGTTGCTGCCGACACCTTCTTTGAAAATTGGCTGGGTGTGGGGGTTGCAAGGATAGGATCGAAAGACCAGTTCGCGCTTGCTAGGAGGCTTGGAAAGCTGGGAGGTGAAGACTTTGGGAGAATCCCGCATTCCCTCGTCATTCCCGGAAAGCTCCATTTTATGGAGATAGAATTCCTGAAGGTCTTCTGTGGGGCGAATGATGCGGATCTGGAGATTGTGAAATGAGGGAGCGGGCGGGTGAGAGGGCAGCTAGGTATCTGGAGGCCACATCGAAATCTCTCAAAGCGTTGAAGGTTAAGAGACGTCGAACTCCTATCGAATTGTCTCAGACGAATTACGTCTTGGGACTTGTTCTCGATTATGCTCGAGACGCCGATCACTATCTGGGTAAACGGAAACCGGTGACTGCTCTCGCCTGCATCGCCTATGCTGAAGGACTTCTCGACGCCCTGAAATTTCTCCAGCTGGCCGAGTTTTAGCAAGATCGAATCTATCTCGGTAACACTGCCCTGATATCGTCCGGCGGGGCAATTATCGTTGAGACTCATGGAGAACTGTGCAGGCTGTGGCAAGCCCATTCACAGGGACGAGCTTGTCTCAGCAGCGTTCAGCCAGGAAGGCCAACGACGGTTCTTCCACAAGACATGTGAAGACAGAGCTGAGCACTTGACACGGTGGAAGGAGGAGGCTGCTTGGGCCTTCCGGGCCACTCGACTGACAACTTCTGAGTGGAACGCGTGCAGTCCAAGGAAGCATATTGGGGTTTGGCAGTCGATATTCATTGCTAGAAAGGACGAAGATGTCTGGTGTCCGGATTGTGGGCTCAAGATAGCTAGGCACGAGACTATCGCCTGTCCTAGCTGCGGTGGTCGAGTAATCATTACGAACTCTGAGACTACGAAGATGGTCTTCACTCATCATGAAGCACTCTACAAGCTCCAGGTGCATTGCGCGGAGAGGGGAGATGACTCGTTCGTCTACGCCATCATAAGTGGGTACACTCCTGTCACGATCACCTCGAAGCGAGGGGAAGCCGAGGAACCTTCATCGAAGCAGGCGTTGATGCTGAAGTACGAGCCCAAAGGAGACCCTAAACGCGGGCTGACCCTCTAGCCCCAGCAAGCGTTCATATTCCCTCAATCAACACCTATTTTCCGTTCTGGTCTTGCCAAGAAAGACCGTGCTAGCTACAGGTGTCTTCGATCTGCTACATATAGGGCATCTCAGATTTCTTGAGGAGTCTAGGAAAAAAGGAGGTCCCGGCTCCAAGCTTGTAGTCGTAGTCGCCCGCGACAAGACTGTGCTTCAAAGGAAGGGAAAGGGTCCGGTTGTCCCTGAGGATCAGAGGCGGGAGCTTGTTGCGGCTCTCCGAGTGGTTGATCGAGCAATTCTCGGAAGAGAAGAAATTGATCTCCTAGGCGTCCTCAAAGAGGTCAAACCTGACATCGTTTGTGTCGGGTATGATCAAAATGCGATAAGAATTGCCGTGACACGGATTGTCAGGAGAGAAAAGTTGCCGCTCCGGGTTGTCCGAATAGGAAGGTTTGGTCCTGTCGGCTTCAATAGTAGCTCGAAGCTCAAGAGTAGAGTCGCAAGAGCGCTGTCAGCATCTTAGGGACTGATCGGTACTCGGACATGCACCTTGTCTCCATCGACGAGTTTGAACTCCTTCCTCAATGAGACTGGCGAGATTAGTTCGACGACGTCTTCGCCGTAGTGGGCTCGAATGGGGAGGACGATAGCGCTCTTTATCTTGTCATTAACGATCGCTCTGAAGCATTTTGCTGGACCGTAGGTTCGCTTTTCGTTGGCGAATCCCTCAATGTAAACGAACGGGTAAGTGTCTAGGACCTTGCGGTCGTTGAGGTCCTCCTTGCTGACCCTCAGGTTGAGAGTGCCAGGAAAAGGGTCGAATCCGAGTTTGGATATGAACTGTCTCCGGTACCCATCAAGGCTCATGTAGTATGATCCCTCGGAGAGACCGGTGAATACAATTCCAGTAATGACTAGGTCTTTCTTGGGTGCGTCAAAGACTCGTTTCAGGTTGAGGTACATGTCCGACAACTGACGATATCCTTCTCCCGTTATCCTTAGCTTCTGATCGCGTCCATCTCGGGTCCTTTCGATCAAGCCGAGTTTCTCCATCTCGATGAGATGGCGGGAGGCTGTTTGCTGTGAGCTTCCGATTCCTTTCGCAACATCTGATGTGCTGCAGACTACTTCTTTGCCGACAGCTCCCATCTCGGACAATCTGTAGAGGGCTAGAAGGTGGGAGGGTTTCATTTTTCAGGGTCGTCCTTTCAACTAACGGCGCGTGTCGGATTAGTGCTCTGCAATCTTCTTTCCGAGGCGATCTAGCGCCTGTTCGAGCGAGAATCGTCTAACCTCAGTGACCACGTCTCCTCTCGTGGTCTCAATGATCCGTCTAGCTGCATCCATTTTCACTCTGAACGTTGGCACGATCGAAGTGTGTTCTAGAGTCTGGAGGTCATCGTATACTCCCTCCATCGCATCCAGAAGCTTTTCCGCTTTTCCAACATCGCCCCTTCGGAGAGAGTTCAGTGCCATTCTTCGAAATTCTCCGACTGCGTCCAGCAGACCGAGCACATAGCTTCGATGGTCGGCACCGGATTCGGCGATCGACACTATTCCTTCGCCCCGAGCGACCTTTCGCAAAGTGATCGCTTCTACGTATTCCTGGAAAGCGACTATGACTCCGTTGGAGCTCCGAAGCTCGGGAGCATCAACGGACAGGTTCTCAATCTCCTGCAGAGTTTTCTCGGCCTGTTGTAGGGTCGCGTCGGCAGTTTTCACTTCTCCCCTGTGAATATTGAGTATTGAAGATGATGCCATTCGCGTGGCTGCTCTTGAGAGGTCGAGGATTTTCTCTCTTGCGCGGTCGAATCGGGAGAGGTCCTTTTGGAGCGTGTTCAGGTCTTTCTTTGTTAGCATTCTCGTCAGCTTGTGCTCCGCTGGACTTTCGTGGTATTATAACAGCGTTCTCGCTAATCGGATTTTGACTTGGCCAAAGTGTGGGATTCTTCTCTTATCCCACCTTGAGTGATGACGAGTAGATCCACGCCATCTCCGCTTGAGATGTCTCGAGCTAGAGCGGATCTTATGGCTCGTAGGATAAGCGGGCGGGCTTCTTCTACTGACAGGTCGTCTCTGTATTCGGATTCTAGGACTCCCATCGCGACTTCGGCGCCTGTGCCTACTGCCGCGAATTTGTCTTCGAGTACAGAGCCGATTGGGTCCATGACGTAGAGGCTGGGTGAGCCGTTGTCCACGCCTGCGATTATGGTCTGGGCGAGATAGGGGAACATGCGTCTGGCGGATAGGAGGTTGGCCATCAGTTTGGCGGCGTTCTTTACTGTTCCCGCTCGTCCTCGCTCGTACTCGAAGATGTTCATGTATGCGAGGGCTTCGCGGGATAGGACTTGCATGTCTCCTATTATTCCAGCGCAGCCGATTCCGATGTTCTCTGTTATTTTGAAGACTTTCTTGGCCTGTTTGCTCATGACGAACGTTCCGTAGGCGTATCTTCTCTCGGAGCCTAGTATGGCTCCTTCTTTGCATACGAGTCCGACTGTTGTCGCTCCAGGCATGTAGATATCGCTCATAATCGCGTCAGTCGTTCGACCCGATGCTGTTTTGCTATAAAGCTAGCGCTTGACAATAACCATGCCGAATGCCGCAGTATTTGTTAGTGGGTTTCTATTGGGACGTGGTCGCGGATTGTCTGTTGGCGGTGCCCGAGCCAGGTTGGAACGTAGGGCTTCTTCCAGTCGATTGGACCGGAGGCGAGTCTCTGTTGCATTCTGGCGAGGTCGAGGTCCCATGCGTGGTCAAAGAACTCGTATGCTTCGTCCCATTCTTCTCCCCATTGCCAGCCGGAATGTACTACGCGCACCTTGGTTAGTGCTAGAACTCTTTCAAAATAGATGTCGACGTGTGTCTTTTGTCTTCGGACGTTGGGAAATTGTGGTGGTGCCTTCCACTCGACGGATAGTAACTTGGTCCGGTCGAGTCCTAGTACCTTGCAGCCTTCTGTTCCTCTGAAGCCTAGTGGTGCTTCGGGGTCGAAGAATATCTCGTAGGGTCCATTGTCTTCGAGTTTGATGTTTGCTTTCGGAGCGAGAAAGCTAGTGATTCCATCGTTTGTCGTCCACAGTGTCCAGACGTCTGTGATCGGGTTCGACGTGATCGCTTCTTTTCGAAGTATCTTCTGATCCACGGGTGCTCACTTGTTCTTTCGAAAGCATGGGTCTCGCGCTATAGGGACGATTTAGCCTTGTTGTCGAGATGAGCGAAAAACCCATCTTCCAACCGATTCGCTTGTCTACTCATGCGGGAACATCCTTTGAAGGCGATACTTTCAAGGGTCATGCGGGGTGGAAGTGATCCTTCAGGGTTCGAGCTAGCGTATGTTCACCGTGGAGCGGTGGATGATCAGATGGTCATCAAGGTCTCGGAGATTGCCAGGCTGGGAAAGGGTTCGTTCCTGTTGCAAGATGGGGAGACTCAGATCCCGTTTCACAGGGTCTTGTATGTGCTGGACGCGAAGAAGACGTTGTTGTGGAGGAAGAGACAACCAGAGGCCGGTTGAGCGCGTGTCGCTCAAGTAAGCCTAGTCTTGGGGTCCTGTCCGGACGGTCCATTCATGCGCCGTGAGGCTCGGTCGCCCCTCCTGGGGGGGTCATGATTTGGTTAGCAGAAAAAAATAGTTAGCAGAAGAGAAAAGTTACGAGAAAAAATAGTTGCGAAAAAGTAACCTCGTCTATTGCGCGTCGGTTCAATTCGGCTATTGTCCCAGGCTGCCCCATCATTTCCAAGAAGCCTAATTGTATCATAGGACTCGGAACGTATCCATTGTCGTTATTCTTGCAGGGCTGATTCTAGGAGGAACGATCTACTGGGAGACGACAGGTAGTCCGTCACCCTTGTGCGGGGGATGCTATCACTATAATGCACCCGGGTGCGTTGTTACTCCTTGCCCAGGGCTAGAAGCATTGAATGTTGAGACCTCACAGGTCAACTCGCCCACGAATCTGACCTTGAACATCCGGAACTCTGGGGCAGCAAGTGTAGGGTTCGACTCGTACAGTGTACGAGATACAGGTGTTAATCAATACGCAAAGACGAACTGGGCGGGACCAACTATCAATACGAACCAAGTCGTGCAAATCAACATCATAATAGATGGAAATGCGTTCACGTTCCAATCCGGGAATACTTACACGATAGCTCTAACGACCACACGGAACAACATATTTACGTTCACAATAACTGGTTGAGGAGCATTTTTCCAGGCCCATGTTCACCCGGTTGTGAAGGGTTACTTGGCCACGTTTCCCTGACCAGACCATCTCACAACCTGAGATGAAAGCTATTTACGGAATGAAGAAAATTGATGATGAGGCGGTTAAGAACCCTTAACGAGAAGATTTGAGGGATAAACTATCAGAAAAATAGTTGTGTTATCATTTGTGACTCTTGATGGGGTCATGCAGGCCCCAGGCGGACCCGACGAGGATACGAGCGGCAATTTCAGACATGGAGGATGGTCTGCCGGCTACTGGGATGGAGTCATGGAAAAGGTAATGACCCAGCAGATGGGAAACCCATACGATCTCCTGCTGGGCCGAAAGACCTACAAGATATTCGCGGCCTACTGGCCAAAGGCAAAAAACGATCTGTTCGCGGACAAGCTAAACAAAGCCAGAAAATACGTCGTCTCCACAACGCTCAAGAAACTTGAATGGAACAACTCCACCCTCGTCAAGGGTAAGATCCCCGAAGAGATCAAGAAACTCAAGAAACAGGATGGCCCTGAACTGCAAGTTCACGGTAGTTCTGATCTCATCCATACCCTACTCAAGCACGACCTCGTCGACGAGTTCCGTCTGAAAATATTCCCCGTCACCATAGGACATGGAAAGCGACTCTTTGGCAATAGCGCGATACCGGCCTCCTTCAAGCTTCTTGAGAGCAAGACCTCGACAACAGGGATTATCGTAGCCACATACCGACGAGACGGAGAGATCAAAACAGGATCTTTCGACCTAGATAATCAGACAAGAGAACTTAAGCCCTCGAAAACATGAGCACTCGCACTTCCCGGATCTTAGCAGGTAATTCACGAATCTAGGTTTCCACGAGACGTTCCGGGTCAGCTTGAAACAGTCACTCGGATTAGGTATCCACTGTTACAGAGCTCTCATGATCTAGGATCATTCCATCGACGCGCCATGATCCTTCTGAGTGATTTGGCCTTTGTACTGGGTGATGTCTGCCTTATCGTTGGAGGCTATACTCTCTACTTGAAACGCAGGATCGCGAAACGGAAGAAGAGGCATAGAGAGTTCCTGGCGAGAGGAGAAGCCTGACCGGAGCTGGGAATCAGAACTATCGTCTGCGAGTCTCAGTCCCAGCCATTGATTCTGCAGACTTTCATTCTCCGTCTAACCTTTTTTAGTAGAATAAGAAGAACAAGCATTTCCAAGCTTGCCTCGGAAGGAAACTCTCGATCTTTCCACGATAGCGGATCGCGTCTATCCACAGACATGGTCTCTATTTCAGGCACTTCGAACACGCATGCGCCAACTGAAAGGGGTGTCGATGAAAGTTCTATACGAGAAACAAAGCAACGAATCCGTTCCAGCATTCTTCTACGAGGGCCGTCAGCTATTCCATCTCCACCTAAGAGGAGGAGAGATGAACGCAACATTCCATACAGACTTCAAGTCGAGGGTCCGTCTCACGGAGAACCAGTCGATCGATTGGCGCTTGCGAGACGAAATCAGAAAACGAACCTGGGCGGGCTTCGCCTTTCAATCCTCAAAGGATCTGGGCCCTTTCATGGAACTCGTCAAGGCAAAATACCAGATCATCGCTGAAGAGGCCGGTGGCAAACCGCGAGAAGAACGACCGATCGCCTTCTAGCCTCCGCGGAAAACAACCCATGTTGGGCTCGTGTTATCTCAAGTGAATGAAGTAGCGATAGCGTGTTAGGCTCTTGCCCAAGCTAGAACTGAGCTCAACCTTCCTCAATCTCAAGAACCAACTAGGGTCAATTCCTCAATCGAGTAACAGCGACCATGTACAGGCGGTCGTTGCAATTCTTCTCTGGGAGGAGCCTGAAAGAGGGCTACAGACACTATTAGTACAGAGGGCGGAACGGGAAGGCGACCCATGGTCGGGACAGATTGGACTTCCGGGCGGTCGAGTCAAACAAAGCATCGAAACGCCTCGTGCGGCCATTCTTCGAGAGGTCGAAGAAGAGGTCGGGATCAACCCAGAAGAACTCGGCGAAGAGCTCGGCAGACTCTCCGTGGGTCATCCGATGCGACGTATGGAACTGAGTGTTCAACCTTGGGTCTACGGTATGAGAGTCAAACCTAGGGTTAATCTCGGCCAGGAAATCGCCGGCTCCTTTTGGGCGAACCTAAGAGAGCTACCTTCCAAGAAGAAAATGAGCGAAATAACCATCAGAAACGGACCTTGGAATGTAGAAGCCTTTGTCGTCGAAGGAAAGATCGTCTGGGGTTTTACCTACCGAGTCTTGACCGAGCTTCTTCCAATTCTAGGAATCTCACTCTAGGCTCGAATTTCGGGAATGACTGAGCTTATGCCCTGCATCTTGCACGCCTCGCAAATCTCGAAAGGCGTAGGCTCTCCACAAGACTTGCAAGGTTGTAGCTGTGAAGGCGCAAGGTTTGGTTCAGCGAGGGTTCGAAGCCGGAGCATTGCCCGATAAGCGGCGAAAGTTACCCCAGGATGAGCGAGTTCCAGTTTGTTAAGAACACTCCGAAGTTCATTCCTCAAAGCCTCGGTCATGTAGGGACAGGAAGCGGTTTGAAACTGAAGGTCCTCAGCATATCCATACATCACAACCTCCCTCTCCGGAATATCACACAACGGTTTAACGCGGGTTAGGAAGAATCCGCGCGGATCCTTGAGAACAGGACTGAACCTAACGAAACGCTCAGCATCGCCCTGGAACAAGTTCAACAAGTAAGTCTGCACAATATCATCAAGATTGTGGCCGGTCGCAATTTTGTTCGCTCCTATTTTCTTTGCGGCTAGATTAATGGCCTTTCTCCGAAAAACGCCGCAATAGGAACAAGCGGTCATCCTCTCCTCCTTCTTCTTTAGAAAGTCGTCCAAGCCGTATCCGAACAGCTCTTCAAACGAAACGATCTCATGTTCGACCCCCAGATCCTTGCAGTACTTGGTCGCAAGGTCAACAGCCTCTTCCCTGTAACCCGCTATGCCCTCATCCACAGTAAGCGCAGTGATACGGGTTCGTGGGAAACGCTTCGCGAGCTTGTGAAGTATCATGAGGAGGGTTAAGCTGTCCTTTCCCCCGGATACTGCCACCGCAACATGATCATCGGGACTGAACATGCCCCAGTGACTGATACTTCGACGAACCTTTCTTTCCAGTGACTCTCTAAAGCAGCTCTTACATAGAATCGTCCCTTCGTACTCCCTTCGAAAATATGCTGGGTTGCGCCTACATGATGTGCAGGTTCTTAGATCCATCGGTCTATCTCGGAAATATCGTACCGAACAGGATGTAGGAGAGAATTATGTTGGAGCTCAACAGAGCGAGGGAGATAACGCTAGCGACTGTGCGCACGTTCTTGGTGTTCTTCAAACCTAGAACCCCCAAGAGAGTGTCCAGGTAACGGTCACCGTCAAACGGAAAGAGAGGCAGCATGTTGACGAGGGCAACTCCGAGCAGGATCAGTTGCAACCAGCCGAACGCCGTAAGAAGCTGATAAGATGATTGGATGGGTAGAAACTGGTACCTTAGTGGGATAAAGTTCGCAGTCATGATCCCAAGTATCGCTCTACTGGAGTTTGTGTCCGATTTTCCCGTCGTCACACTAAATGTTCGATCGGGGTTGTTTAGATGAACGGTAACATTCGCACCTGGCGTAAGCCTAGCGAGGAACATACCCAAGTGTTGAACATCAGGCGTTGCACTATTGTTTACCTGAGTGATAACTGACCACTGGGGCACCCCTTGTGTCTGTGCTGGGCTTCCACTTGTAAAGCCGGAAACGAGGACACCTGTTGGTGCGGGTTGATACAGAGCGACCAATAGCAGCAATACAAGTGCCCAAGTGGCAACGTTCGTGAATGATCCGGCCGCAAAGACCCTCAGCTTCGTTCTGGCTTTTCGTTTGGCGAGATTCTCTTCGTCGATTTCGACGAACCCGCCTGGCAGGAAGATGGCCATGAAGACGCCTGAGGATTTTATGGGAACTTTGTCAAGCACACTGGCTATTCCGTGCGCCATTTCGTGCGGAATCAGAAGCACTGCTATCGCGAGCAGGATGTATGGAAAAATATCCCAGCCGATGGTTAGGCCAGGGAGTGGAATTATTAGAAGAGTAGGTCCAGCGCTCGAGCTGTGTCTGAACAATCCTACAGCATTGTTGACGAAACTGTAGACGACGAATACGAGGAGACCGACGCCCATGGCTGCGCCAATGTCGAAGAATGCCAGCCACCCCCTCCGAAATCGGCTCCCTATCCTCTCGAGCCAGCTGTTGAAAGCTACCGTTTTCAACATGAGATAGTAGGGCTTGGCTATGATCCCGTGTTTGTCGGCTTTCAAGAGCACTGCCAGAGCGTAAATGACGACCCAAACGGCGAGGTAGAACAGCAACGGAATGTACGGGTCAAGTAGACTCAAGAAGCTCTCGTCTCAGTGTCCGGGAATTAGGCTCGACTCAAACGGGTTTCATATTACCTTTTCAGCTTCTATCTCTAAGCGTTCTTCGCAAAGCGGGATCCGAGTCCACGCGCGTCTGAAGGACCTCATCGAAGGATTCTCCATCCCGGACGGGAATCCTAAGGTACATTCCTGTTCGTCCGATCGTATCCCTACGCATCAAAACTCTTACTCGCTCCATGACGATTGCAACACTGACTCCCAATAGTCTCGCGACCTCGTTTTCTCTACCAACAATCGGAGACTCGAAATGTCCTTCGGTTGTCGGTTCGATAAGGATCAGCTTCTTGGTGCAACCTGGGCTCCTAATGCTGTTCTTCAGCTCGGGGAATGTGACCTTTCCTCCGAACGCGTAGAACTCCAGCTCTAGTGAACGAAACGGTGTCAACGGAACAGTGACCGAGGTCGTCTGTTCAACGTCTAATTGGATATGCGCCTTAGGGGAGTGAGATGGGGTTGCCTGTGCGATCTCCCTCGAGAATATCGTAAAGCCAGCGTTTTCTAGGGTGGCCTCTACGAGTTGTGTGTTGACACTGGATGGAATCAATACGTCCACATCGCTCTTATCATCCACGTCTCCCCTGGCGACGCTTCCGTGAGTCAGAGCAGTTTGGCTCCATCCGGTGAGAGCGTTGATGACCTTGACGGCGCGGTCTCTGAGGGACTCTAGCATAGTCCATTGAGACGCTGGATAGGTGACTAGGATCCTCTCGGATGTTCTGCTCGGTTTTGCACTTGAGCCTCGTCTTTTCACAATGTTCCCTTGAACAGATCTTCTCCAGCGGGTCCGGTCAGATCAGAACTCTTTGCCCGGTCTTGGAATCGGACTCTCTTCAATCCCCGAACAATGGCTGCCGGAATAGCCTCTCTTCCCTGACCCATGACAAGTTCAGCTGCGCCGGCCACTTCGTCTGCAAGGGCTACATTCTTGAATTTTAGCTGATACCCGAACAGATCTCTCTGACCTCTATAGTCTGCGTGAGGCTTGAGGCCCGCAATTCCAATCGTTTCCTCGACCTGTCCCAGTCTGAATGGTCGACTGTGGGTATCGGTTATTATTACGCCAACATCTTTGCCTGTAAGTCGTCTTATTCTGTTTCTGATTTTTCTCGCAGAAGCGTCCGGGTTTGTTGGGAGTAGAGCGTAGTTCTGGTCGCCTTTCACGTTCGATTTGTCAACACCAGCGTTCAGGCAGGTCCAACCGTGTTTTGTTGTCACTATCAGAGCCATTTTGTCAGCTCTAACAACTCGCTTGGAGTCATTGAGAACTATCTGGACAAACTCGGGTTTTCGTCCTGTTTTCCGAGCAATGGCCGAGGCTGTCTTCGACGGGCGGACATCTCCAAGGTTGACAAGTCTGCCCTCGGCCTTGGAAACGGCCTTCTGACCTATGACAAGTACGTCTTTTTCCCGTATTCCCCATCCGAGCTTGCGGATGGTTTCAACTATCATCTGTGGCAAGTCGTCTCCCGGTTTGATTAGAGGAAGGCCGCTTACAGGAAGTATCTGAACGGCTCCAGGCATGGCGAGCCGGATTGTGAAAGGTGCTTTTCAAACTAGGTTTTAGGAGGGAATTACGTTTCCTCTCGCCCATCAACGAAAGCATGTTTATATTCTCAAGTGTCCGCTTTTCTTGTTGTCAGGTTGACTGGCCGGAGATCGTCCGGCGGCCGTTACGAAACGACGACTGCTGCTTTCTCCCGTAGCAACCGAACGAACGGAAGAAACGATGAACGGAGGTGGAAGATGCTATGGGTTATGAGAGGAGAGGCTATGGCGGTGGTGGCGGTGCGAACAGATTCGGACCTAAACCGGTTGAAGAAGGCAAAGAATACGATGTCGACATCAAGGAGATCAGTCGCCGCGGTGAAGGAATCGCACGCGTCGAAGGTCTTGTTGTCTTCGTACCAAACACCAAACCCGGAGATCACATCAAGATAAAGATCACACGGGTTTCGAACCGCTTTGCTTCAGGCGAAGTCGTCCAATAAGGACGCCCAAATAGGATTAGGGGAGAGACACGCTTTCTCCCAAATCCCCCATTTCTTGAATCTACGAAAGCCATAAGGCTCCAGTCTCTCCATTGGGAACCAGTTTCCTATGACCGAAGGGAAGCCCAGCGGCCTTAGTCTTGCTGAGATTCGATCCTTCATCGAAAGACGACCCTGGTCGATCATATCATGGTCATCCGGCCTTACCGCTATGGCTTTCATCGTCTACTACGGGCTGCAGGCCACAACGAATCCCGTAATTGGGATACAGTTCGTCAGTGCTGAGTGGCCCGACCCCGCGATTTTTCCATTATATGCCAAACCGATAACTTGGTTTGCCTACTTCAGTTTCGTATATTGGGCTGCAGGCCTCGAATCGAACAAGGAACATTTTCTCAAGCTTTCCGCGAGGGCCCGAAACATGCTGTTCCTCGTAACCGCGCTAGTTGCGTTCGCCTCATTCTACGAGATTTTCTACAACTTCATGGTCTGGCTCGCTCTGGAAGTGCTCACTATTTGCCCATCGCGCCCCTGCAATCCTGACCAGTTGGCAAGCATTTTCGACCTCAAGAGTCCACTCAACCTGGTTTTCGCGACAAAGATCGTCACGACGGCTTTCGGGCTGTCTATGTACTCGCTGTGGTTCCTTCACCGGGTGGATGTGGAGACGGAAAGGCGAAATCAGACGGCGAAGCATGTCGAGATGGATGTGAAGACGCCTTTGGCTAGTCCATCAAGGAAACGTATAGAAATCGAGGCTGGCCTTGCTGCCCAGCAGCCGATAGACCCAACCATAGACAAGACCTGACTCATTGTTCTAGGAAAATTTGGCCTTTGGAAACCTATGATGTAGCCATTATCGGAGCCGGTCCTGCAGGAGTGATGGCCGCGTGGAAAGCAGCTGAGTCTCACGCGCGAACAGTATTCATTGAGCGAGAAGGTTCTCCCGGCAAGAAAGTCTGCGCCGAAGGAGTGCTCGCCGATGCTCTTGTCGACGCAGAACTGAAGCCTTCGAGCGAGTTTGTTTCCAACTACATATCCGGCGCGGTCCTGTATGCCCCCGACGAGGAAAAGAAAGTCAATGTGGGAGGGGAAGGCTACATTCTCGACAAGCCTGCTTTTCTTGGGGTCCTTGCGGACCGGGCCGAGAAAACGGGCGCTGAAGCCAGATTCGAGACGACAGTGGAGAATGTCGAGCGAAAGGACGGCATGGTCGAGATTCAGACCAAGAAAGACGGTCAGTCCGACTCGGTCAGAGCGAAGATTGTGATAGGATGCGACGGTACTGGGTCGATTCTTGCAAGACGGTTTTTCCCGAGAAGGAACTACCAGGCAATTACCGCTCTTCAATACTCGATGATTGACTGTGTGGTGAAGGACGAGTCAAAGCTCGAGATTTACGTTGGGCATGAGAAGGCGCCGGCTGGGTACATCTGGGTGTTTCCAAAGGGACATGGCGAGGCAAATGTCGGAATCGGCGTGAAGGGAGCTGGAGCGAAATTGCTTCTGGACAAGTTCATCGAGAAACACCCGCGAGCCTTTGCGTCTGCCAAGATTGAGCGGACCCTTGCCGCCCCTGTCCCAGTCGGAGGAGAAGTCGAGAGTTACGTCGGCGACAACATGATGCTCTGCGGCGACGCTGCAAGCCAAGTCATACCCCTGACGGGAGCGGGCATCCACACTGGTCTGGTAGCTGGAAAGATTGCGGGCGAAGAGGCAGCGACTTCTGCTCTTAAGGGAAACGTGTCAGCACAATATCTGCAACGCTACAGGGAAAGATTCGACAAACTGTGGGGCGAACGCATCTCCAACAGCCTCAAGGCGCTCGACTCATTCGAGAGATTCTCAGATAATGAACTAAATATCATAACGGGACTATTGGAAGGACAAGATCTGGTTGAGATGGCGAACGGTTTCAGCCCTACGAAAGCAGTAGGATTGATGGCGCGTCACCCGCTTCTTGCAATGAAAGTTGCGTATCAACTACTGACCGGGTAGGAGACGGGACAACTGGGGCCAGTAGAGTCCTCTCTACTCTCTGCGATCAAAGAACAGGGCTGCATTCACCTATCGCTCATCGATCCGGAAAAGTTCACGGGACGTCTTTCAAAGTCATTGGAAGATCTTCAGGCCTGGGGAACCGCAGCGATAATGGTCGGAGGATCCACCGTCAGATCCGTTGATCAACTCGACGA
Source organism: Candidatus Bathyarchaeia archaeon (assembly GCA_035935655.1). NCBI lineage: Archaea > Thermoproteati > Candidatus Bathyarchaeota > Bathyarchaeia (SeqCode) > Bathyarchaeia archaeon. The sequence goes on along the minus strand of DASYWW010000012.1, from coordinate 121,744 downwards.
GACTGTGAAAAAGATCAAGGAGCTAACGGATCTACCGGTCATTCTTTTTCCGAACGGTCCTTCTGGGGTGAGTCGCTTTGCTGATGCGATATTCTTCATGTCTTTGCTCAATTCTGCTACGCCTCGATACCTTATTCGAGCTCAAACGAAAGGTGCTCCCTCGGTCAAGCGGTTCAAGCTTGAACCGATTCCTTTGGGATACTTGGTGGTGGGAGATTCAACGACCGCCGTGAGCGCCGTTGGAAGAGCTGACAGAATCCCGTATTCTAGGCCGGAATTGGCAGCTGCCTATGCTCTGGCTGCCCAGTACCTCGGGATGCGTTTTGTCTATCTCGAAGCAGGGAGCGGAGCAGAACACCCGGTGGAGGCGAATATGGTCCGTAAGGTCTCCTCCGACCTGAATATCCCGGTAATAGTTGGAGGAGGTATCCGAACCCCAGACCAAGCTCGTGCGTTAGCAAGGGCGGGAGCCTCAGCAATAGTCACGGGAACCCTCCTGGAGCAACAGGGACCTGGCCCGGTCAAGAATATTGTGTCCGCCATGAGACGCGCCTAGTGAGTCCCTCGTGACCCAAAAGACTACCACTAGCGTAGGTGGTACGGTTGGAGCATTCAATTTCATTCGAAGGGTAGGTTTTCCATCAACGCTGCAGGTCATTTCCGTCTTGCTAACCATTGCAATTCTCGCATCGGTTCTTGCCCTTCCCTTGGGGGGAACAAGTCTCCAAGCGACATTGCTCTTTCCATTGAGTGGGGTCGTGAGCCCGAGTCTTCTCGGGGAGGCGTTGAACTCAGGAGCGATTCTTCGCGGAGACAAGGTTCTGAACTTTCGGAGGCTCATGGGAATGGAAGTTCTATCCTGGTTCCTGCTCGTAGTGGCTCTGCCGTTCTTTGCGATTTTCGGAATGTTCGTTTCTAACCCGACGCTCTGGGCTTACGGATTCTTCATAGTGTTAGCATTCTCTTTACCCATACGGTTTCTTACAGTAGCCTCGATCTCGTCGTTGCAGTCTTGGAGGAAAATCTTGGCCTCCGCTCTTCCACCGATCCTCGCGGTCGGTTCCATTTCCTTCTTTGGATCGAGCATTGGTCTTTCAAATGCTCCTGGCCTGGTCATTCGTGGAGTTACTGCCTTTGCGGTGGGTATGATTCTTTCAGCCGGCGGAGTGTCAAGGATCATACGAAATGTTGAGCGCTCCGGCACACCGGAAGTTCGGGATTCTCCAATGACGCTCTTCCGAGCATTCCTCCAACACTGGTTAAACTCGGACCCTGAGCCTCTGGAAATGCGACTTGGAGCGTTAGGGACACAAGGAACGATCGAGGGATCGATTCTCGGCTTCTCAGGCCCGAAAGGGAATGTTGGTTGTGTTGTGGTGTCTAATTTTCATCCGGGACCTTATCGTGACATGGGTAGTGGAGGACTCCCCTCTCGGCTAAAGGCGTCTATTGAAGGATCCAAGGGGGGAATCGCCCAGGTGCCACATGGGGTCTCAAATCATCAGTTGAACATCGTATCCCAAGCAGATGTGCAGCGGGTCGCAGAGAAAGCGATCGAGGCGTATCCTGGTGCAACTCCATTCCTCGACTCCACCGCTATGGTCAGATTCAATGTAGACGAAGCTAAGGCATCCGGTCAAGTCTTTGGAGATGTCGCCTTTCTAACGTTGACACTCGCGCCTGTCGACATGGAGGACCTGCCGTCCGAGGTCGCGGTCGAGATTGAGCGGGAAGCCCAGGCGCGTGGTTTGACGGCTATTATCGCGGACGCGCACAACAGTCTTACAAATCAAACCTCAATAACCCCAGAACAGGCGAGAAAGCTCATTGAGGCGTCAGTCAAAGTGCTGGACCAGCTAGCTCTCGCCCGAAGATCACCTTTCAAAACGGGGTCCGCATCAGACCCTCTAGCAGAGTTTGGTCTTGAAGATGGGATTGGTCCCGGCGGGCTCTCCTCCATCGTCGTGCGGAATGGGAACCAGATTGTCGCTTATCTAACCATCGACGGGAATAACATGCAAACTGGGGTTAGGGAAAGGATCCTGGAAGATCTCGAAACGGTTGGAGTATCCGACGGTGAGGTAATGACTACTGACACGCATCTCGTGACTGGGCTCGTAAGATCTTCTCTCGGATACTACCCTGTCGGTGCTCATGTAGACATTGGGCTGTTTACTCAAAAGGTGAGAGAAACGGTTCAGCGTGCGATCGAGGCGATGGACGAGTCGACAGCAGGCTTCTCCAACTTCTCTATCGAAGTGAGAGTGCTCGGGTCGGAAACGTTCCAGACCATCACAGGCTTCATCGGCCGTATTGCAAGACAAATTGGGCGTCAGTTCTTCAGGCTTGAAGCATTGACCTTTGTTGCAGCTCTGATTATTCTATTCTTCCCGTGAGCACAATGGAAGTCGATGAGTCCCTTCATTACATGCAGCTTCCACGAGAGGTCATCGTGGGCAAGAATGTTCTCGGCCGAGTTGGAGAGGTTTGCACCCGACTCGGTTTCAGCGGCACAGCACTCGTAGTTTCAGGTCCCGTAACCTATCCTCTCGCAGGCGAGCCCGTTGCGAAATCTGTCGCTAAAGCAGGAATGAAGGTCGACCATATCATCGTCAAAGAATCAACAGAACAAATCGCAAACCATGTTGTAGAATCGATCAAGAAAGCTAAGGCCTCGCTAGCGCTCGGCGTGGGTGGAGGGAAGGATATCGATCTTGCAAAACTCGCATCGGCGAAATCGAAGGTTCCTTTCATGAGCGTCCCGACAGCTGCGAGTCACGATGGGATCGCAAGCCCGTATGCCTCGATCAAGGGCGGCGCCAGGCCTTACTCTGTGAGGGCTCAAGCACCGGTCGCTATCCTCACCGATATCGATGTAATTGCTGATTCGCCGTACAATCTGTTGGCGGCAGGCTGTGCTGACATCGTTGCCAAGTTCACAGCTGTCAAGGATTGGCAGCTCGCTCACAAGCTGAAGAACGAGTACTACGGCGACTATGCCGCTGAGCTCGCGTTGATGAGTGCTGAACTCGTCACCAAGAACCCGAAGGACATAGTCAAGCGAAACATCGAAGGCGTCAAAACGGTAGTCGAGGCACTCATAAGCTGCGGCGTGGCAATGAGCATAGCAGGAAGCTCCCGACCCTGCAGCGGGTCAGAACACCTATTCAGTCATGCCCTCGACCTGGTCGCCGCTGACACAAGTTTACACGGAGAGAGAACCGGTGTTGGCGCAATACTTTGCGCTTACCTTCAAGGGTCCAACTGGGAAGCAATCCGAACTTTCCTGAAAGAGATAGGCGCGCCCTCAACCGCTGAGGAGCTTAACGTCTCTCCCGAACAAGTGGTAAAGGCACTGACCATGGCTCACAGTCTGCGTCCCGAAAGATACACGATCCTAGGCGAGACGGGAGTTGCTGAAGCTGCGGCGGCGAAAGTCGCTCGAATGACAGGCGTAATTGGATAAGGCATTGAAGGCTTCTGCTCGAGCCTACGCGATTCAAGGGCTCGTGAAATACCACGGTCTCCGAAATGAGAAACTGCGCCTGCCATTTCACGACAGCATATCCGTCTGCATGAAAGCTCTTCCAACGATTACGACAGTGTCGTTCAACCGAGACTACGGGGAAGATCGGATCAGGATTAATGGCAAGTCGCCCTCTAGGAGGGAACAGGACAGAGTATTGACGGTCCTCAACCATCTTCGACACTTGTCTCGTCAAGATGATCTGAAGGCAAGAATCGAATCCAGGAATCCAGATGTCCAGGGCAAGGGACTGGGCTTCTCGGCGTCCGGCTTCGCGGCACTAGGGCTTGCAACCGCCCGCGCGCTGGAGTTCGACATCAAGACCCCCGAGCTGTCCGAAGTCGTTAGGCTTGGCGCTGGCTCTGCGTCACGGAGCTTGGCCGGAGCATTCTCCATCTGGTACGCGAACAGAAACGGTCGGTCGTACGCGGAGGTGCTTGCATCTGCCAGTTCAATCAGAATGAGATCAATCATTGTCCCGATAGAATCGGATATCAAGACCGATAGAGCTCATGCCAACGTTGTCAAGTCTCCCTTCTTCAAACCCCGCTTAGCTTACCTTCGAAGCATTCTTCCACGGATGAAACGAGCTATCTCACGAAAGGACGCCGAAGCCATTGGTCGGCTGGCCGAGGAGGATACTCTCAACTTGCACGCAGTTACGATGACGGGGAAGGGGGGACTGGTTCTTTTCAGTCCACTCTCGATCGAAATCATCAGAGAAGTACGAAGGCTCCGTTCAGAAGAAGACGTTCCGGTCTGGTTCTCCCTCGATACGGGCCCATCAGTCTTTGTCAATACAACACGAGACGCAGCCCAGTCAGTCCGAAGAAACATCAGCAAGATCACAGACAATCTCTTGGTCTCGGACCCCGGTGGGCCTGCGGAGATAATCGACAAGCACCTTTTCTAACCACACATCAGTCTGAGTTCGCGAGAACAAGAAACCTGAATGTCATCTCACAAAGGATCGACCGCTCGACCGGCCGATGCCAAGACTCTGGCTCCTCTTCCGAATGCAGAGAAGTACTCCAAGATCGTGACCCGTTTCGCTCCAAACCCTGACTTCGTGCTCCACATTGGATCTCTCCGCGCTGTGTTTCTCTCCCATGATTATGCTAGAATGTACAAGGGCAAATTCATCCTTCGCTTCGAAGACACGGACCCTCGGCTGAAGAAATCCGTTCTCGAGTATTACGGGCAGATCGAGAAGGACGTGAAGTGGCTGGGCTGCCAATATGACGAGGAATACATCATGAGTGACAGGGTCCCAATCTACTACGAGTACGCAGAGAAAGCGCTTGGACAAGGAGTCGCGTTTGTCTGCACGTGCGAACAGGACCAGTTCAAGGCCATAATCGAATCAGGCAGGGCCTGTCCACATAGATCGAGAAGTCCGGCTGAAAATCTTGAACTTTGGCACAAAATGCTCAATGGAGCACTGAAGGAAGGAGAAGCTGTCGTTCGCGTGAAGACGGAGACGACTCACCCGAATCCCGCGGTTCGAGATTGGCCGGCCTTCCGAATAATAGATCCTGAGAAATATCCTCATCCTAGACTTGGGTCGAAGTATCGGGTATGGCCGCTCTACAACTTCTCCGCCGCGGTTGACGATCATCTGATGGGTGTTACCCATATTATTCGGGGAAAGGAGCACTTGACCAACACTGTCCGACAGACGTTCCTCTACAAGCACATGGGCTGGTCATACCCAGAAGCGCTCGAATACGGTCGGCTAAGGATGGTAGACGTGAAGCTCAGTAAGTCAGAGATGGTGAAAGAGCTGGAGGAAGGATTGGTCGAGGGCTTCGACGATCCTCGACTCCCTACCATCGCATCGCTAAGAAGAAGAGGATATTCTCCTGAGGCTCTAAAGAAGATCGTCCATGAGATGGGCGCCAGTCCGGTAGATGCGACATTGAGCTGGGACAATATCAACGCGACTAATCGCAAGGAAATAGACAAGCTGGCTCACAGGTACAATTTCATTCCGAATCCTGTTCCCATGGACGTGGAGCACTTACCACACGCGTTCGAGGCTCATCTTCCTCTTCACCCGGAACTTCCCGATCTTGGAAACCGTACGTTGAAAGTCGTCCCTAACCAGGGAACTGCGCGCATCTGGTTATCTGGATCGGATCTCCCGGTGATCGGGAGGACAAAGGTCGTACGGCTTATGGAGCTCTTCAATGTAGAGATACATTCGACAAAACCAGACCTGGTCAAGGCGATTTTTCACAGCCAGGAGTATGCTAAGGCTCGAGAGATCAAGGCGCCTCTGATACAATGGGTTCCGGACGAACAGCACATCCCGACCGAGGTCGTTATGCCAGACGCTACAAGAACCACCGGGTTTGGCGAGACGAACCTGCTTGGCGAGGTTGTAGGAAGTATCATTCAGATGGTCAGATTTGGCTTCGGAAGAATTGACTCCAAAGAAGAGCCGCTGACGGTCTACTTCGCGCACAAGTAGCTAGTTCTGACCTAGTGAGCTGTGCTCCCGAATCCAATTTGAATGACAATTGAGTAGTGGTGACCCGAACCTAGGGTTACTGTGAACTTGAAGATGTTGCCGAGTCCTGTCATGACTTGTATTGTGTACTGTTGTCCGCTTGTGAAGGTGAATCCGACGCCATGGAGAATGCATTGTGAACAACTCGAGGCGATGCTGAATGTTGATGTCGCAGCGCCGTTCGGTGCTATCGACGGACCGCTCCAGTTTGCGAGGGAGTATTCGTTCCCGCTTGAGTCCGTGATCGTGTAAGCTGTTAGTTTGACGGTTCCGGTGCCATTGTTCTGAAGGTCGACGGCTACGTGCGTGGAATCTTCGAATCCGACAGAGGTGGGGGCGATGTTTTCTGTGTATAGACTAGTGGTCATTATCTGGTTTCCGCATGATGTCCTTACTGGAATCCAGGTTTCGGAGTAAGGATCTTGGACTGTTGTGAACGTTCCGTTTTGTTCTGCCGCGATTGTTAGGTCGATTGTAGGCGACTGTGTCCCAAGTGTGTAAGACACGAGCCTCACTGTCTGAGTTTGTAAGTTGCGGACAGTGACCGTGTAGGTATATGGCGTGCTCTGGCTTGCTGTGAAGCTTCCGGCCAGAAGACTCGAGCTTTCGGTAGTGCAAGAGGAGGTAGGGGTTTGTTGGGTGCTAGGTGATCCGGTTGAGAAGAATGCGATTGCCCCTACTGCGATTACGCCTACTAGTATGGCAATTACCTTGGCATTCAGGTTCGTTCCATTTCTCGCTTGAGAGCTGCATATTCAATCCTCATGTAACTAGAGACTCCCTCTCGGCCATCCAAGTGCGAGCGGTTTGTACCGGCTGTAAGTCTCCGACCTACTTTGAGACGAGAAGAGTCATTTAGCCCCCTTTACCGCCTCAGGGTAGAAAATTACTATTAGAGCTCTGACCTGTTCGTATACGAACTTCTCTCCAATCTTGACACTTGTAGAGTCACCTGTTTTCGTTTTTATCTCGAGATGTCCAAAGGCGAAACGAGGCTTGGTCACTTCAACCGTTGCAATCTGATCCTTTCTGATTTCGAAGTCTTTGTTGTCGAGCAATTCTGAAATCGTCTTTGTATTTTCCTCGACAGACAATTTTTCAGAGATAGCGCGTGCACCTTGGGCGCCTCCAGCGGCTGCGCCTACGAGCCAGCCAACTCCTGCCTTTTGTTTTTCACCCCGATCAATCTCAAGTTGGTCACATAGATACCGTAGCCTGTTAGAATTCCCTTCTTCAAGTAAGGGCTTGAAAGTCCACCGAGGTACTCTTCATTCTGCTCCATAGTGTTTCTCGACAATCCGTCATCGGGTTAAGATTACCTCTAAAACCATGTCGCTAATCTAGAAACATTATCAACACATACCCAGGATACCCACGACTGGTCATCGGACCGTTGAGCAAGGCGACCATATCGATTCCTGGACAAGTCGCAAGGCGTCTCGCGGTCACGAAGCAGCATCTCGCGGGAAAGCTGCCCGCGAAGGCAACGCGGGAACATATTCTGTCAGTGGTGCGCGATTTGACCTTTGTTCAGTGGGACCCGATAGCGGTGGTCGCGCCGTCGCATGTTTTGTCCTTTTGGAATAGGGTTGGCGATTTTCCTATCTCTGACCTAGAAAGATTACTCTGGGACGAAAAGAGACTGTTCCTACACTGGGTCAACTTCGCCGCTTCGATTGTGCTTACCGAAGACTACCCACTCTACTACTCGATGATGAAACGATACCCAGAATCAATCGGCAAGTCCTGGGGACAACGGAAGCCGAGAACGAGAAAATACATTGCCGAGCACAAGAAGTTGCGTGAGTCAATACTCAACCAGCTCAAGAGCGGACCTCTACAGCAGACCCAGTTCAAAGAGTACGTTCGAACCAAAAGCGTGGACGGCTGGTCTACTGGAAGCGAGGTCTCCCGGATGCTCTTCCACATGGAAATGAGCGGAGAGGTCATGATCACGGGCCATCAAGCCAACCGGAACATATGGACCCTATCCGAGATGTTCCTCCCAGAGTGGGTGGAGAAGGAGGATCTGGAAGAAGAAGAGGTCGAGCGCGTAGCGGCGCAGAAGGCTATTCGGGCCCTCGGGACAGCGTCTCCTCGAGAAATCAACTACTATTTCCCGCGCGGTCGTTATGAGAATCTGAAGAAGACGCTGGAACACCTACAAGGGGAATCTATGATTCATCAGGTTCATGTCGTAGGTCTTGGCGGAAACGACGAGCGATATGTTCACGATCTGGACATCGGGTTACTCGAATCGTTGCAAAGCGACGCCTGGCAACCGCGCGTGTCGTTGTTGCCTCCTTTCGACAATCTTCTCACTGTCAGAGGCTGGACGAGTAGAATATTCGATTTCAAATACGCCCTCGACATGTTCTTCCCAGAAGAGAAAAGAAAATTCGGATACTACGTGCTCCCCATTCTTTGGGGGGACAAGCTGATCGGCAGAGTCGACCCTCGCCTGGACAGACAGAAGGAGAAACTCCTCATCAATTCAGTACACGCGGAGCCGGGGTCACCCAGCGATAAGGAGGTCGCGTCGATGATCAAGGGGACAATAGAGCGTTTGGCAGAATTTCTTGGGGCAAAGGAAGTCGTCTATAGTGCTCGCGTCCCGAAGGCTTGGAGGATGTCTCTTCATTAGGGTCAAAAGTTGCAAGACATTCGGCTATTGGATCTATGGCAACGTCTAAGTTCTCATTCATCGTGCAGCAAGATGGCTTGACTTGAACCAAGGTTTCGGCACCGAGACAATCAAGGTTACAAGTTCCGCTGGCCAACCTCAAACTGAGAAGAAGAATCTAGTTAACAAGGTGGTGGGGGCCCATGGTTATTTCCTGCATAGATACTCTGCATCAGTGATCAAGCACGCAGGGTTCCATATCGAGGAGGAGTATCCGATCACACTTGGCTACGCACTGGGGCCTCAGACCTACGTTTACGAGAGCTCGGTAGACGTACTGGCTAGACGTCACCATCGAGAAACGGATTATGAGTTGGTGCTTCATACCCAGGCCAAGCAACGATCCTCGGAAGACTGGTTTTTCCTCCCTGAGATGGCCAAGAGCGTCGTGCGATTCAACCAGGTAAGCCGATTAGGTTCAAAACCGTTTGTTGTCTCTGACTATGGCGAGATTCAGTTTTCCAAGTGGCCTGGTCCAGATGTTTCCGTCTGCACGATAGGACGGGAATTGAGGGATGACGCGACTGATCCTACAACGATTGAATTCGGACGACAAGGAAGGGACGCGGTGTACGACGCGCGCAGGGAGGCCGCGTTCTCGGTCAAATCAGTAATCGCCGAAAGCCGCCGTTATGATCAAGATCTCATCAAAGAAGATGCTCTCTACTCAGTCCTAGCCGCTAATAGCGTGCACATACCGATAGTCGTGGCCGCGGCTAACCTTCACCTTGTCGAATTTGATCCCACGGATTCCAAGATAGAAGCGGCCGCGAATGCCAAGTCTCAGGTCGTACCCTACCTAATCTACAGCTTTCCACTGAACCGCTACTTGCAGATAGACTTCGATCTTCCAGAGCCAGCTGGACTGCACCGATTGAGCCATCTGAACATGTTCGTCGTAAACTATCAATCACTCGATTCATTCTTGCGGACACTGATCAACTACTTCGTCGGTCACCACGAAGAATCCTTCCACCAACCAAGACAAACTGAAGAAGTGCCAACTTCCGATTGTTGAGCGACCCTCTTGTCCAGTTGTAACCCGAGGCGACCGAAACACGCGTTCTCAGTCGCCGCCATACGACCGATAGAGAACAGCGGCGAGAATACACAATGCCGAACCTGGAATTAGAAGCGTCCAACCCCAGTTCCAGTATTGACCTTGGTTACCCCCACCTGAGAAGAAAGTGGCAAAGAGAAACAATGCACAAATTATCAGAACTCCGCCCACGATGGCTATGGCTACGATAGATTTGTTAGCCATTTCCAATCTTGCCTTGCTCTACTCAGCCCACCAGAAAGAGGTAGGTTTATCCCTGTCGAGGTCTAAGAGTCTCTCACTGATTGGTTTGGCCTACAGAATAGCCAAACTGTCTTTTGATAACTCAAACCTAGTCGTCGATACCGACTGGTGAGATTCTCGATCTAATTTTTCTTATCTTTGGTTTTCGGATCCCATCTTGGCGCGCTTGCGAGAAGTACTCGTGGAAGCCTTCCTTGGCGCTGCTTCTTTCTTCTTTGCGGGAGATTTCGGTCTCTTGGCGACCGGCTCCAGTGTTGCTTCCGCTTCCTCCTCAGTCTCTGAGGCTATCTCGGCTGGTTTCTTTGTAGTAGTGGTGGGCAGTTCTGGTTTTGGTTCGGACCTCTTGAAGATTTCTTGGAACGCGACAGCATCGATGTCAGGGAAGAATTTTTGCAGGTCTGATGTGACAGCTTTCTTGGCTACTTGTAGACCGCTGAGATAGAAGGCCTCCTCGGGTACTTCGATTGTGAGGTCGCTCTGATGCTTTTTCAAGGCGAACTTTTCCTTCGGAACCTCGGGGATTCTCAGAGCGATTAGATTGAGTATCTTCTCGTTCTCATTTTCCAGGACCTTGTCGATTGATACGTCATATACCAAGGTGCGGCCTGCAAGCGGGTGATTGTAATCTACTTGGACTCGTCCAGCGCCAACGGCCCGGACTACGGCGGGTCTTCCATCGAACTCGACTTGTTGACCGGGAGTCGGGTATTCCTTGTCTCGAAACCGTCGCAGTGGAACCAGCCGCATTTTTTGGGGATCGCGATTGCCGAAACCCTTCTCAGGGGTAAGCTCAACTGTCTTGTTTGTCCCAGGGTCTAGCCCGACAAGGGACTCTTCCAAACCTTTTGGCAGCCATCCTTCTCCGAGGATGATGAATTTTGGACCGAAAGTCGAATCTTCTCTGTGGATGTGAGCGTCTTTCGCGACGGAGTCGAGGGTTGTGTCGACTGTTTCCCCGCTCTCTTTGACTTTCAGGGTGTAGTTGACTAGAAGGAAGTCTCCTGGTTTGACTGCCATGTTTCTCAGTTCACCTTTCCGGGTAGTCTTGATAGGGTTTCTCTGGCTGCTTCTAACCCTTCATCAACCTTGGCCTTGAAACCTAACTCTGACGTTGCGGATCCTATAGCGGCAACTGTGGTCATGATGTCGGAGGATCCGACGTTGCCCATGACTCCGACTCTGAACATTTTTCCTTTCGCTTTTCCGAGGCTTCCGCCGAAGTCTATTCCATACTTTGTTCTTATGAGTTCCCTCACTTTTCCCTCATCCATTCCTGGAGGACTGTTCACCCCTACAACTGTATGGGATCGCGATTCCTTTTCCGCGTACAATCCAAGTCCCATCGCTTCCATTCCATCGTAGACCGCTTCCGCGCAGATTTTGTGTCGTTCGTAGCGAGCGGGTAGCCCTTCTTCGAGTATCATGTCGCAAGCCTCGTTTAAGGCGTAAAGAAGGGTGACGGCCGGAGTGAAAGGAGTGTACCCGTCCTCAAGATATTTCTTGTACATCAAGAGATCGAGATAGTAAGACCGATTAATCTTCTTCGACTTTATCTTCGACCACGCCTTATCGCTGACTGAAATAAACGCCAACCCCGGCGGGGTCATCAAACACTTCTGGCTCGCCGTCACACAAATGTCGACATTCCAATCGTCCACCGGCAACTTATCACCGCCAAGAATTGATATCGCGTCCACTATCATGAGCATACCGTGGTCGGCGCACATCTCTCCAAGCTGTTCTAGCGCCCGAACAGTCACCCCGGTAGAAGTTTCATTGTAGACGACTGCAAGCGCCTTGGCGTCAGGGTTCGCCTTCGCAATCTTCTCGAAGTCTTCGACTCGGGGAGCTTTGCCCCACTCTGAGCCTAAGACGATCGGCTTTCCCCCATACGCCTTGATGGCCTCGCCAAGTCTCTCGCTGAAAAACCCGTTTACGTTGACAATTATCTTGTCGCCGTCATCTGTAATGTTCTGAAGAGCGGCCTCAGTAGCGCCTGTGCCAGAGGATGTAAGAATGAACATGTCACCCTTCGTCTCGAAGACTTTCTTGGTCTTGACCAGAAGCTTGTTGAAGAGTTCCTTGAACTCTGGACCCCTATGACCGATAAGGGGCTCCAGCATCGCCCTCATCACTCGAGGCGGGATGTTGGTGGGACCCGGCAGCATCAGAAGTTTCTGGGTCTCACTCACGAAGTAACCCTACTGGTAGTATTTCGCGAAACGAAGCCGTGATTCTTTTAAGTCTTATCGGGCGGACTTGTGATGGACTGCCGGGGTTAAACTGTGGGGACTTCGACCGCAGCCAAGAAATGCCCGATTTGCGGCCAGTGGATATCGACAGACGCCCCTCGTTTTGAGTCTAGGAGAGGGTCGGGTACTGGGGACGTTCTTCAGGGAGAGTTTCTCGTCCATCTTCGGACCATACATCAGTACTACTGGCGATGGGACAAATCGTATCGAGTAATCAGCGTGGGCTTGATCCTCGTAACTTCGATACTGGCGTTTATTGCCACTTCGTCGAGAAATGTTCTTTTGCTAATAGAGTTGGCTCTAGCGCTCTCCGTAATTGCGATCGCTTTAGTCGTAATTCGCCGCCGAAAGCTCACCGCTTTCAGGAATCAATGGAGAGATGGGCATCCTCTCTCACCAGCTTCGTGACGTTGTCTCTCGTTCCAAAGCCCCGGGCTTTTCGTAACCTGAAAAAGTTAGAAGTGAAGAGCGCCGAGGAGAAAAGTGGGAGAGGATTTTTCGGTGTTTGTCCTCTCCGGGCTCAAGGTTGGGCGGGGTTTCTTCATTAAGCCGATGGTGACGCTAGTTGCTTCTGGGTTTTCAAGAGTTCCTCGAGACGTTCCATGGAGTCGTTGACTCCTCTTTCCATTCCGCTCTGCAGCATTCCGTCCCGGTCTGCGAGCGACTGGAAAAGCGCTTGCGCGGTTATTCTGCTCCTTCCGCTTGGTAGCGACTCGAACTTTGTCGTTTGCAGCACTACGTGTCCCTTCTCTGGTAGCCCTTCGTACTCGAACGTGCTGATGATTCGCTCAGGAGCGGTCACTTCGTGATTGACGCCGCGGAACCAAAATTCAGTTCCGCTCGGGTCCTTACTGACATATCGCCACATTCCGCCAGTCTTGGGTTCAAACTTGTCCAGCCGCATCGTTACCTCTCGGGGTCCAAGCCATTGAACGTACAGCCTGGGGTCCACGTGGGCCTTGAACACTAGCTCTCTTGGTGCGTCAAATTCTCGCGTGATGATGACTTCCTGCTTTCCGGGCTCTGCCACTATTTTGGTGCTATTCTTTGTCATTCAATCACCTCCTATTCCTGAGCGTTTTTTTCTTCTCTGCCTCCAGAATCTGGTCCAGCCTATCGTAGGTTTCATCCCAATAGCGAGTCATCTGTTTGACCCAGTCATCGAGTTTGTGAATGGCGTCTATGTTAAGGCTGTAGAGATGTCGTTGGGCGTCCTTTTGAAGGCGTACCAAGTCTGCTTCGCGTAGGATTTTCAGATGCTGGGAGATGGCTGGATGGCTAATGTCGAAATTCTCGCAAATATCTGTGGCATTCATCTGGCCTTGGGTTGCGAGAAGCTCTACGATGTTGCGCCGTGTGGGGTCGGCGAGGGCGTTGAATAGTTGTTGTCTCTCGATTTCTTGCAAAGCCGACCTTCTCAGAGGTAAAGGCGCCACTTAATTAAGATAATGCTTAAGCACGATGAACCCCTAGGTTGTCGAAGCCAGCAAGAACTATTTTCGATAAGGAAGGTTTTATGGCATCTGGATTTTTCCTCTGCGATCACCGTGAACCCTAGTCTTCGATCACTTCTAGTTATGATGTCCGGAATGGCAGGAGTAGTAGGGCCAATTCTCTTCGCAATTATCGTGATCGAATCTTGGTTATCGACGGATCGGATATGACCCTCTGACTCAGACGATCAGCGAGCTCGGAGCAATAAATGCGCCGAACATGGGCATTCAGGCTGTGAATTTCGGCGTCCTTGGCACTCTCACAATTATTTTCGCCATTGGGCTAACTATTCACAATGGACTCTTCCGGTCGACCATGATGCTCGTCGGAGTATATGGGACAGGAACGTCACTGGTGGCCTTTCTTCCATGTGACCCAGGTTGCCCGGCCGGCGGTGTGTCTGTCGTCCAGCTTGCCCATAGTCTTGATGCTCTGATTTCCTTCGTAACGTTCGCGACTGCGCCCTTAGTCTTCGGGAGATCTAGTAGGACCGTTCCATCTTGGATCAAGATGTCGCGATGGTCTTTAGGCGTTGCAAGTGTTTCAATTCCATTGGTCTATGTCTACTTGGCAATCGAAGCATTCTCCTTGTCCCCGTATACAGGGTTGTTTCAGAGAGTCCTCTTTGGATTGCTCTTCGCATGGATGATAGTGATAGGCTTCCAATTGCTGCGATTACGGAATATTTCGCTACCTCTCTGTGGGTTTCAAGCGAAAGGCTTCCCACAATTGCTGCAATACTTGGCGTCTTCGTTCATGACTCTTCCACAATTCAGACATGCTTTGGTGACTGGAAATGAAGTGGAGATTGATGGTGGGTTCCAAATAGCTCCCAGGATTCCTCCGATAAGTCCGAGCAGCAAACCGATTAGGAAACCTCCCAGAGAGGCTGTGATGTAGCTAGCCAGCGAAAATACGATGACTGCGACGCCCCATGCGACATGGTTTTTGGGATTTACATACATCATGACCGCACCGATGATTACGGGGATCCCGATCAGAATGCCCAGTAAACCCCAGAATACGGATAGAAATGGGGGCCCACCGAGGTATGTACCGACGACGAGAAATATCACACCAACAAGTACTCCCGTAACGAGTATTATCAGGCCTCCGACTAATGAGAGAATGAAGGCGGCTGTCGGTCTGTCGCCTGGCAAGTGTTACAATTGATCAAGCACTCTTTATCGTATTTAGTTTCGGAACATAGAGAACGCCACGCATTGATGGTCCAATGAAAATCGTAACCCTTCTCTCTGATTTCGGCGCAAGAGATGGCTACGTTGCACAGATGAAGGGTACGATTCTCAACATTTACCCAAATGTTGTTGTCACGGACATTTCTCACGAGGTCGAGCGACACAACATTGCTATGGGCTCATTCATTCTAGAAACAACCGCTCCTTACTTCCCCACGGGCACGATACACGTGGCAGTCGTCGATCCCGGAGTTGGAAGCGCGAGAAAACCTCTTGTCATCGAATGCGAAAAAGCAACCTTCGTCGGACCCGACAACGGACTAATGGCTCGGGCAAGCGAAAAACTGGGTCTCGAGGCAATCTATGAGATTCGAGAGAAGGAGTTTCAGGGAACGCGGATTTCAAGCACTTTTCACGGGAGAGACATTTTCGCCTATACCGCGGGTCTGATAGCTTCTGGCCGGAGACCCAGGGAGGCAGGACCCAAAGTCTCCAAGCTGGAAACTCTCAATCTCGTTCCGCCAAAGCTCTCGGGAGACCTACTCGTCTGTCACGTCTTGCATGTGGACGCGTTTGGAAACGTCATCACCAATGTTGATGAAAAAATGACCAGGAAATTACCGCTGAAGGTTGGAGAGACTCTTGAAACTCGATCTTGGACCCGGAAACTGCAAGCCCAATTCGTGAGATCCTACTACGAGCTCGACATTGGAGCCGCGGCATTGTTGCTTGGAAGCCAGGGATTTTTGGAAATAGCGGTTAGAGAGGGAAGTGCTAGGGACAAGCTCGACGTGAAACCGCTAGACCATTTGGAGATTCAGTTCTAGTCTGATTGCCTAGAACTTTCCTCGCTCTGGAAGAGGAGTCGTTCACTTTCGCTTTCCCCTCAAGCCTATCTCATCTGTTTACTCTCGCTGAAAGGAAAGCGTTGGCTAAGCTCGTGGATTTTGAATGCCCGAGATGCGGCATACAGACTCGTGTTCCCACGGGCTTGAGAGACGTTCGAACAGGCGAAATCGTAGGCATAATCTGCCCGAAGTGTGGGCTGGACTTCGAGTTTGAACCGCAGCCTCCCGTCTCGGTATCAGCCAAATAGTCTAGTTCGCTTTGTCGGTCAGGGCGATCTCTCTCATTCGTTCGTCTCCCTTGATCGCCTTCACATAATTGGCAACAGATCTTGGTAAGAGTTCTTCCCAGTTCTTTCCCTCTATGATCCTCTTTCTAACCTCAGTTGCGGTATACGCGCCTCGGTTGAACATGGGAATCTTCTCAACACGCATTCCCGCCTCTTTGAGAAGACGTCCTGTCAGGGGCTCGTTTGTGAAAACCATGTCGAAGCTAGGTGCTTGAGATAGAAGGTGAGAGACCCATACCTTGTGGAACTCGGCATCGGGAAGAGCCAACACCGTGTGTCGGTTGGCATCTATCTTCGCCTCCTTCAGAGCCAGCCGAATCATCGTGATACGTTCCCCCGCCGTAAACGGGTTCTCTAGAGTATGGCTATCGTGTGCACTTCCTACGACTATGACGAGTTCGTCGACCTTGCTGAGTATGTGCTTCGCAGCCTCAAGATGGCCAAGGTGGAATGGCTGGAACCGGCCGATGTAGAGGCCAGTCGTCAAGGTTCAGGCTCCGGTCGGAACCCAGAGAGCGTTTAGAGCAATCTTGTCGCCTTCTATGGTTACACCTTCGCGCTCTAGGAGGTCTCGCTTGATTGCGCACCCGTAATCAGAAAGTGCTCCTCCAATTGAGTAGTTGCCAATCTCTAGATTCGCCGGAACTACTCTGTGGCATGGAATGAATAGCGGCCATGGATTTCTCGCGACAGCTGTTCCAACTGCTCTTGGACCGGAACTGATCCGTTTTGCTATCATTCCGTAGCTCGTGACTCGTCCCCATGGAATTTCCTTCATGCGTTGGCAAACATTCTTCTGGAATTCCGATACACTTCTCCAGTCGAGACGGACCGCCTTGGTCGTCTTCTTGCCTTCGTATAGGTTGATCATTTGGTCAAGAGCATCCCCTGCCTGGGCCGGAAAGCCACTACGGGTAGTTCCTCTATCCTCAGCTAGAAGATGTCGCTCCAGGTTTTCCCTTGACTTTGAAAATGACGATGCGAGCAGTTGACTTCGTTCGTTAGATAACACACCAAACCAGGTTCCGTCGTGCTCTTTGGTCGTGAGAGTCAGTCTCTCCATTAGTCGCTTCACTCTTCTTCGAGAGCTGTTCTCCTTAAAGAATAGTCGTTCAACGCTGGGCGCAAGATGATCGAGATAGACGGGAGCTTCGGCGAAGGAGGAGGACAGGTTATCCGAACCGCAGTCGCTCTCGCAGCAGTACTATCAAAGGAGATCCATGTCATCAACGTCAGAGCAGGTAGAGCTGAACCAGGAATCAGACCCCAACACATGACCGGAGTTAAAGCCGCAGCCGAGCTCTGTTCCGGCGTCTTGGAAGGGCTAGAAGTTGGCTCTACGGAGTTTATCTTCCGACCAGGAGAGCTGAGAGCTGGAACCTTCCGATTTGACGTAGGCACCGCGGGAAGTGTCACTCTTGTTCTTCAGACGCTCATGCCTATCCTCGCGTTCGCACCCGGAAGCGTCCGGCTAGAGATTACAGGCGGAACCGATGTGAAGTGGAGTCCACCTATCGACTATCTACGCCTCGTCACTTTGCCAATCCTCCGGAAAACCGGCTATCTGGGGGACTTGGAGATCGTTAGAAGGGGACATTATCCGAAGGGCGGAGGCTTAGTTAGATTCTCGACACAAGGTCCCTCAAAGCTTCAACCACTGACGAACGACAAGCGGGGGTCCGTATCAAAAATCCTTGGTATCAGCCACGCAACAGCTCTGCCTAGGCATGTGGCGGAGCGACAGGCAACCTCAGCCGAGAAACGGCTCGAAGAAGCAAAGTTGCCGTCCCCCTCAATAGACATTGAGGTCACTGACGACAAGAGACAGTTGGGACCGGGGAGCGGAATAGTGTTATCCGTGGACACGCAGAACGGCAATATTCTGGGATCGGACGCCCTCGGGGAAAGAGGAAGGCCTGCGGAAGAAGTAGGCTCGACCGCGGGAAAAATCCTGGTTGAGGAAGTCGAGTCCGGAGCTTGCCTGGATCGACACATGGGAGACATGATCGTCCCATACCTGATTCTGGCTGAGGGAACATCCGAAGTGTCAATCTCACGCGTTACAGAACACACCTCGACGAATGTCAAAGTGGCGGAATGGTTGACTGGTGCAAGATTCGACCTCGTGGGTGAAATCGACCAGCCGGGCAGGCTACGGGTCAGAGGAGTCGAGCCGATGCTCCAGTAGGGGTCAAACTTCTCTCATAACTTGGGGGTTGAATGATTGAAGAAGCGATTTCACGTACTCGTATTCAGGTTTCTTTCCAATCACTACCTTTACTGTCTCTACAGAAGTAGAGCTGATTTTCAGGTAACCTGTCCTGAAGACTCCGGGCGGCTTCTGCAGATCTAGACCTAAAACTTCGTTAGTTCTGAAGACCAATTGAGGGGGACGCCGAGATGAGAGTTCCGTGATTATTGCCCTATTCTGGTCCGCCCTTAGATTTGAAGGGGCAAAGTCCTTTCCTCCAGAACCCGAAACCATCTTGTTGAATATAGGGTCCATGTCTTCTCGAAAAATGAACAATCTCTTGTTTGTTGCATAGATTCCAGCTGGTTGTCCGATACCAAGGGACAACTGCATCGGGCTCTAATGTCAGCCGACGTAGGTTTCGTTTTCTTCCAACTCACTCTTCACCTTCGGTTCCAAGCTACCGTTGACTAAGTGACTCTCCATTGCGCTGAATCGTCGCTCTGGTGGATGGATGGGTCATCGTACTCTCGCCCTCGATGCGACATCGGTTCTGACAATCGCTCCCGGGCCAATCCAGGCGTTAGCTCCAATCTTGACCCCGGGGAAGATAGACACGTTGATTCCTGTCTTCACCCCGTCACCGAAAATCGCGCCCAGCTTGTGTTGTCCGCTGTCTACCATTCGACCTTTCACCCGTGACTTGACGTTGGAGTCATTGAACTTGAGATTGGCAGTAATTGTACCCGCCCCTAGCGATGTTGCCCTACCAAGCACGCTGTCTCCCACGTAGCTGAGATGTTGAATCTTAGCTTCGTCCATGACAATACTATTCTTGACCTCGCAGCCAGCGCCGACTTTCACCCCTTTCCCAAGGGCTGTGCCCGGACGGAGGTACGCATTGGGTCCCACAATTGAGCCTTCGCCGATATGCACAGGACCCTCGATGTACGAGCCTGATTTCACTCGTGATCCTCCTGCCATGCTGACGGTGCCCTTCAAGTGCACGCCCGGCTCTGTCTCCCCGTCGTGAAGTTCTTCATCAGTATCTAGCGCCGACCTGTTCGCTTCGAGAAGGTCCCATGGGTAGGTGATACCGACCCATTCTCCCCTGCCGAAAGGAACAGTTCGGATCTTTCTTCCTTCGGCCAACAACATGCTTAGTGAGTCGGTGAGCTCGAACTCTCCACGTTTTGATTTCTGAGTCTTCTTTACCACGGAAAAGATAGAATCGTCGAGAACATAGATGCCTGCGTTTACCACCCCGACATTTCCAGCTGCCACTTTCTCGTGGATGGCAACGATGTTTCCCTTCTTGACTTGCAATGTCCCAAAACGCGATGGGTCTCTGACCTCCGCGGCACCCATTAGTAGATCGCTAGATTTTGATGAGCTGACGAATTTGTCGAGAGCCTTCTCGTTGTAGTAGTTGTCGCCGTATATGATGAGAAAACGATCCTCGTCACTTAGCTGGCTCTCGACAGTCTTCACAGCGTCCGCGGTCCCACCGAGTCTCTTCTGTTTCACGTAACTGATCTTGCAACCAAACTCACGCCCATCCTTGAAGAACCCCTTGATCTTTTCCGCCTCGAACTGCACAACCATAACAATGTCCTTGACTCCTGCTTGGACGAGAGCCTTGACGGTTCTCTGCAGGAGAGGTTCTCCGCCGACGGGAAGTAGGTGCTTAGGATTTTTTTCGCAGAGCGGCCAGAGTCGCTCTCCTTTGCCCGCCGCCAGAATCGCTGCTTTCAATTCTTCTATCGTTCCTTCAGAACCTGTCTCAACAATCGAAGGGTTTCTCTCATAATCCTCGTTGCTTCAGACTTATCCTTCGACTCTCCTGTCACGCGTATCACTGGTTCTGTGCCGCTATCGCGAACCAGGACCCAGGCATTCTCCGTGCTCACCCTCAGCCCAAACTTCGTCTCCACAGACGAGTCCTTTCCAAGGATCTTCCTCAGACCTGTTCCGAGCTTAGAAATCATGCCTTTGGAGAGTTTTCCTGAATACCTCATT
Organism: Candidatus Bathyarchaeia archaeon; assembly: GCA_035935655.1. Taxonomy (NCBI): domain Archaea; kingdom Thermoproteati; phylum Candidatus Bathyarchaeota; class Bathyarchaeia (SeqCode); species Bathyarchaeia archaeon. The sequence continues at coordinate 101,430 of DASYWW010000012.1, read as the reverse complement.
CCTTCTCTGATCATAAAGTACTCTGGAACATCCTTGACCATTTCGGCGATGGTAAGACCAAGGCGCTCTGCGGCCTGCAGGAATAATAATCCTGACAGGAGTCCGTCTGGAGTATTGTTGTAGTCTCCGTGAATCCACGCCCCAGAAGGCTCCCCCGCGAAGCTTGCGCCTAACCGTTTCATCTCACGCAAGAGCTTAGCATCGCCCACAGGCCCCCGAACCAGCTTCGCCCCATGTTTCTCGGCGATTTCGTCGACAACCATCGACGCATCAAGTGGGATTACGAGAGGACCTTTGGACCCTTTCGCTAGAAAGGCGATGTACGATGCGAGGATTCGATCTTGCAATGGGCAGACACCGTTCTCGTCAACAACGTACATTCTATCCGCATCGCCATCGAATGCGATTCCGGCGTCAAAGTGAGTCTCAACGACCATGGTGCCAAGAGTTGCTACACTCTTTCTTGTCGGCTCGGAACCCCGACCCGGAAAACCCCCGTCAGGAAACGAGTTGATTCCAGTCACCTTGTCTAATATTTGTCTGTATATCGCATGAGCGAGGTTTGAGGCAGCACCGTTTCCCAGATCCAGTACAACTTTCCATTTTTTCTTGAAGGCCACTTGAAGGAGCAATTCCTTGTACTCTCTCGGCTCAGCGGGCTCAACACTCGACAGGTTACCCTTGTAGAAAGGCTGTTTTCCGTTCTTCAAGCTCAACCGCGTCTCGTCATCGAGAGCCTCCCCGAGTTTGTTGAACACCTTGAACCCATTATACTCCGGAGGATTATGACTAGCAGTAATCATAACCCCAGCCGATCGATTCAGCGATTTCGTCTCATACGCAAGCGCTGGAGTCGGAATCAAACCATAATCTAGAACTCTGGATCCGTTCTCGAGAGCCGCCGAGAGAAAAGCTGCTTTCAGCACAGGACCAGAATATCGAGGATCGTTCCCAAGCGTCAACTCTTCCCCCAATATCCTTGGGATGAGTTTGCCCAGCTCAAAGGCGACTGCCGAGTTTACTGTTTCAGGATATTTGCCGCGGATTCCGGAGCTGCCGAATTGCAGGTTCAAGAGCGGGCAGCGCTACGCTGCTGGCTCAGGAGTAGGCACGGCGATTTCAGGCGCGATGACTTCAGGAGCGGCCCCTCCCTTTGGCTGCACACCCTCAAGGTTCAGTGGCATCGAGAGTAGTTTTGACTTCCGAACTCCGATATGCCGTAGGGGGCAGACCTTCTTTGCTTCGTTGTAGACGTCGGATCCCATCTTTCCAAGAACCATCTCGTGGCAGAGCTGCGAGTACGTAAGCTTCGACGCTTTCTCGGCAACGATCTTGCCCATGACTTGGCGTATCCCATGTTCCTGCGACCCGTTTATTCGACCGTGGCTGAATCCCACAATGTAGACTCGTGTAAGATAGTTGTCGATTGTTCGACCGGTGAAGATGCCGTCGCAGCGAGTGCTTCCCCGCCTCACAAGGCTTCTCAGATAATCGGTAGAATACTCGTGGCTCTTGAGGATTGTATCGGCCCGGTCGCCCGTGATGGAGGTTACTAGGAAGTATAATTTGATCGACTGGTGAGAGAAGTCATTAGTAATATCATAGAGAGTGGTTTCGACGACTCGCCCGATAAGTTTCTTCGGATCCTCGCAGGGTATTCCAGCCACGTTCTGTTCTCCAAAGTAGGAGGGCGTGTATACCGAGTACCACTCTTTCGTCCTCCACTTGTCCCGGACTTTCTTGGTGGGCTTTGACACGAGTCTCTTTTTCCACTTTCTAGCTTGATACTTTTGTTAGCGTCTCCTTTGCTGCTTGGAGACAGCGGAGGAGGTCGTCCAGGGTGAATATGAATGTTTCAATCTTTCCATCAAATTCGAGAGTAAACGACGCACTACGCTCCAATGCTCTTCCTTTCACGTTGAGACCTTTCATGTTCAGATTATCAGGTTGAACCGATGCAACGAGAGATCTAGAGGTCGCCTTGTTCGGTGTCGCGATCTTGAAATCTGCTCTTATCATTTGATTGACGACTCGATCGTCTTTTCAAGCTGGGTCAGGAATGATTCTAGGTTCTGGCGCGGTACTGTCGCGCCTGCCGCGATTGCATGGCCGCCCCCATATCCTCCGTGTTTGGGTGACAGGTCCTGAAGTATCTTGCCAAGGTTCAATCCCTTCTCGATGAGCTGTTCGGTTCCACGCGTAGAGACTTTCGATTCACCCTCCTTTGTCGCCGTGACGACCAACGTTACCTTTGAGCCGCCGAAGAGATTCGAGGAGGAGAGTATTGAAGAAACGGCTCCAGTCATGTTCTCATCAATCACCCCCTCCCCCCTAACGATCACCACGTGTTCCTTCTGAACCAGTGACTTGGGGTCCTGGGTAATCCAGTTCATGTACTTCGACAGGAATTTCCGATATTCCGAATAGACTTGTTGGGCTTCCTCGAACGATGCACCACGGTCCCCGAGACCCAAGGCTACTCCAAGGCCCGGTTTGCCCATACGACCGCAAGCATTCAGCAGCGACGAATACTCCCTGCCGTCGCGGAGAGGCGTCGAAGGCTCTTCTCTGGTTAGCGTGTACACTGACCCTATCAGCTCAAGAGCCACCTCCCCACTCAGCTTCAACGAGATCATATGTTGAATGATCTTATCCACAAGTCGCCTCTTCTCCTCCAGTGAGAGATCAGAGATCGTCCGCCACCGGTCATCCACCTTGGTGGGAATGTTGATCGAATCAAGAAGAGCCAGACAACGATCCTCCTCTCCGCTGAGGCCCGGGAAGAATGGTGTCGTGGTTGACGCGATCGCCCTGTGAATCGGCCTAGTTTGCCGTCCGAACAAGACCAGATCTTGCGTGACCTCAACCAGTTTGGCTTGAACGGCTTCGTGTAGAATCTCAGCGTTGAGGCCTGTGAGAGATCTCTTCGGGCCCTTGTCCTGTTGGTCGCCCAGACATCCAACAATAGCAAGGGGAGAGAGGTCAACGTTCTTCTGGTCCAGTGCCTTTGCGAGAAGATAGGATGTTCCCGCCCCACTGATCTCTTCCGAGCCGTTGAAACCCAAAAGATGAGTGTTAAAGTGATGGAGATTGGCCGGAGGCTCACCTAGCATCTGATGATGGTCCGCAATAACAATCTCTCGATTCTTGAGAATCCTCGAAACCGTGTCGAGATATCCGCTGCCGATATCCGTGAATATGATGAAGTCAGAGTCGATGGAACTGATCCCTTCGAGGCTCTTGTCGCTGAGATTTTCCACGATCCGCAAGTGAACGACGGTATTGAGACGCCTTACCGCCTCGAAAGCAATCGCGCCAGCAGTCAGACCATCCGCGTCGAAGTGCGTGACCGTTAGAATCGTTGATTCTTTCGATGCTGCGTCCTTGATTATCGACGCGATCTCTTCGGCAGCTTGCTGAAGTTCCAGTCGACGATCTTTGAGACTAGTCGAGGCTGGCTGCAACTGGCTTGTACGTCCAATCCTTAGGAATTCGCCCAATCTTTCGGTAATAGCTTACAAGCCGATGGATCTTCGACTCGATCAGTGCAAGGTCTCTCTTGTTCGGGTAATCTTTCCGATTCTTTTCAAGGTGCCTCGTCGCACTCGTCGCCTTTTTGAGAAGATTGTCAAGGTCTTCAGGAATCTTCGTCCGGCCTTCCTCCGGGATAATATGTTCAAGGCGCCGGCCAACGACTTGCGAGACTAGGGGAATGCCATATTTGTCTCGGAGGATTTGGCCGACAATGCTCGGCGCGTTTCCCTCCTTGGACAGTTTCAGAACAAGGGCCTCTACCTCTTCAGGCTCGTACTTGAACCATGCAGGGGGACGCCTGCTCACAGGTCTCGTCGATCCTGAACTTCCTCTCTTCCCCGAGTAGAGCCTTGCCAAGTTGCTTACACCGCGGTCCCCGGTTGCGCGTTATTTAAGTCGAACTGGGACGAACACTCTTCGACATCAACAACCCGCGACGACGCATAGGATAAACCACTGGCAAACCAAGCCCTGACAGCGCAGCTCTCAATTTGCGATCAACCGTCGCGACCGCTAACGGCGCATTACGGGCCAGCGAGAAAGAAAGTATCGCAGCATCCGTATCCGAGGTCTCTATTCCTGAATCAAATTTCGTATATTTTCTCGCCTTCAACAGTTCAATCGAAGCATTCGCCAACGCGCCGATCTTAGAGGCCCTAGTTCTTCCCAGCCGCTGGAGTTCCCGCTCGACAATATCGAGAGTAGCGATCTTTACTGGACCATTGATGAGGTCTCGCAGTTCTTCGTCAATGTCTCTTCTCTGCTCAAGCATCGCAATCAGAAAGCTGGTATCTAAGAGAACTGTGAGAGGTTGGCCGGTTCTCACCACAAACGCCGCGCCTCAAGTGACTCGAAGACTGGAATGGCGTGGGTTGAGAGGTTGAAACTGCCTCTTCTCCTCCAGAGCACTAACGAGGATTCCGAGGAACACCATGCCAGAACCCAAGACCCCTAACCAGAGATTTTGATGGACGTAGCCATACTGCAAGCATGTCTGAGCAGGACCCAATACTGCCCCGAAACCAGCTGCTGATGTAGATCTCACACAAACTAGCGTGTCCGTTGCCAATTCTATTATCACGAAGACAAAGCCCAGAACGATCAACCCAAAAGCCAGGACGAGTCCGCGAAGGAGGATAACAGAAGCTCTAAGCTTGGACCATTTGATCTGGACAAGAGTTCCCGTCACTATCAGAATGGCCCCGCCCGCGATCCCAAAAACATCCAAGAGAAAGGGCGTAAAACCTGACGGGTCACCGAGAACTGCAAAACGGTTGTAGTAGTAGTAAAAAGCCGCGATGCCCATAGCGAAAATAGCTAATCCCGGAACAGGCGCCAAAACGCTGAAGTAACGATGTCGCACGTCTCGCCTTCAACCGGTTCTTTAGTAGCTCGTCCGCGGAAATTAGGGTTTGCCCCGCAAATCCTCTGGCTCTCTATGAGCCGTGATCAGATGAAATCCTACCTTATTGTTCCGAACCCGATCAAGCGCCAGCTCTCCCCAATCCTCCGGCTTAGGGCGACTTTCGAGCCTGAGTCAGCGCAGATAGGCTTCTTCAATGCTACATCTGCAATGTCTTCTCTCGCCGACACAACCAAGCCCGAGGTGACAGCTGTGCCCGCATTCAGGACTAGTGGTTCGTTCATCTTGATCTTCTGCACCGGGACCAATTGTTCTGTCCCGACAGCCCTCTCGAATAGATCAACATCAAGGCTGACCTTTTCCAAAATATCCGGAAGAGTGCCAGACCTTCCGAGCACATTTCCGACCAATCCATCAGATTTTGTAATCGAAGGATCAAGATCCGTCCCAACGGCAACCAGTCCGCCAGGAGTTGCCTGTTTCACCTCTCCGTCACCCGCCTGCAAACTCTCCACGTTCGCAACGAGCTTTTCGTAGGTGACACGGTTTGCCTCGCCCACCTTTATTCCAGGTTTGATCTCGATCTCTTCCCCTCTCTTGAAAATTCCCTGGACAACTGATCCTCCCACAACTCCTCCCAGAATATTGTCCACTTCGGTTCCAGGTTTGTTGACGTCGAACGACCGGAGGATGGACATTCTCGGGGCAACTGACGAGTCGCGTTTGGGAGTCGGAATCTTCTCTTGTATCGCAGCGATCAAGACATCCATGTTCAATTTGTGCTGAGCAGAAACCGGTATAACCGGAGCTCCCTCAGCGACCGTATTCTTCGCAAAATCGAGAATCTCCTGATAGTTTGTCTTGGCCCTCGCCCGGTCGACCACGTCTATCTTGTTCTGCACCATGACCATCTTGCGCAAGCCAACCATCTGCGCGGCTAGCATGTGCTCTCGGTCCTGGGCTTGTGGACACTTGACGTTCGCAGATACAACGAACATTGATCCATCCATTATGGCAGCACCGGAGAGCATTGTGACCATCAGGCTGTGGTGACCCGGGCAATCGACGAAACTCACCGATCGTAGGAATTTCGTCTCGCTCTTACAGTTCGGACAGATCTTGCTAGTCGAGTAGTTGAATGGTGGCTCGCATGACGGGCATTCGTAGAACGAGGCGTCAGCATATCCTATCCTGATCGTAATACCTCTACGAAGTTCTTCGGAGTGTCGGGCTGTCCAAACCCCTGTAAGCGCTTGGACAATGGTGCTCTTTCCATTGTCGACATGGCCAAGCGTACCTACGTTGATTTCGGGTTGGATTTTACAGACACTTCCTAGCTGGAGACATTAATATCCCCACAGGCAAAATTTAACCCTTGGCAAGTGAAATCAAAGGTGACTCGCTAATCCATTGCTGTTCTTAGGAATAGAATCGACCGCACACACTTTCGGGGCGAGCATCACTGATGATCACGGTAAGATAATCACCAACGTGAACTCAACCTATCGCCCGCCAACAGGGATAGGTATCCATCCGAGGAAAGCGGCCGAACATCACAACGAAGTCTCAAGCAGTGTAATACAGCAAGCCCTTCAAGGAGTAGGAGACCGAGCCAGCCCAGATGCGATTTGCTATTCAGCAGGGCCAGGGCTCGGACCATGCCTCAGGATTGGAGCAACGATCTCCAGAGCTCTGGCTCTTTACATGAACAAGCCACTCGTCCCCGTTCACCACGGCGTCGCACACCTAGACCTCGCAATGGCAGCCGGACATTCACGCGATCCATTGGCAGTCCTAGTCTCGGGCGGACATACTGCAATCGCTGTTCATCTGAACAAACGATGGCGGATATACGGCGAGACTGAAGACATTACTCTAGGAAATATTCTCGACATGTTTGCACGCGAGGCGAAGCTCCCGTCTCCCGGAGGGGTCGCCGTTGAGTCAAAAGCCAAAGAAGGTCGTACGCTACTTCCTCTGCCGTACACTGTGAAGGGAAACGACGTTGCTTATTCCGGACTGCTTACAGCCGCCATCCGACTTCTCAACGAGGGGCAGTCCTTGGCAGACATCTGCTTCTCAATCCAGGAAGTCTCATTCGCCATGCTGGCTGAGGCAGTTGAGCGGAGCCTGGTCCAGACGAGGAAGGAGGAGGTTCTACTTGCTGGAGGTGTCGCTGCGAACCAGCGCCTTCGAGGAATGATCCAATCCGTCGCAGAGGATCACGGGGCGACGTTTCATCCAGTTCCGATCCAATACTCTGGAGATTGTGGTGCCCAGATCGCTTGCTCAGGCAGACTCGCGTTTGAATGTGGGATCCGCGTTCCTGTCCCGGAAAGCTTTGTCAATCCGCGATGGCGCCTAGACGAGATTGATGTACCATGGATTCCTCGACCTTAGAGCTCCATCCTCTACACAGAGGGGCAGAAGCCGATCTCTTTCTGTCAGAGTTGCCTCCATGGAAAGCGGTTGTCAAGAGACGAGTTCGGAAGGCCTATCGCCACGAACAGCTTGACGCCAAGATCAGAAAGGAGAGAACGGTCAAAGAGACAGCTGCAATACGTGATGCTAAGACCGCCGGAGCGAGAACCCCGAGCATCCTCGGACTCGACCTCGAAAGGTTTTCGATCATCATGACGTTTATTGATGGATCAGTCGCGCGGGACGCTATCGATTCAATGCCTGACTCGCGCCGTCTTCCGCTCCTTGAAGAACTTGGCCGCCAGGTCGGGTTTCTTCATTCAGCCGGAATAGTGCACGGTGACGTGACGACATCAAACATTATCGTGCCGGATGACGGAAAACCGTTCATCATAGATTTCGGAATGGCCACGAAATCGTCAGAGACGGAGGATCGCGGAACAGACCTCCACCTGCTCCAAAGATCGCTGATAGCTACTCATGCTCTCGACGCTACTGATTCGTTCAAACGAGTCGCGAAGGGATATCGCGAGAGTGCAGGAGATAAGATAGCAGAATCGAGTCTTCGTAAAGCCGCAGAAATTGCAAGGAGAGGCAGATACTTCGCCATCCGATAGGCGAACATTATGGTTCATAACACAGAACGCTCACAAATACCATGAAGCCCTCAGAACACTTGATCCATTCGGAATAAAGATCCGAATGCTCGATTCTCCGAAAACCGAAATCCAGAGCACCAGCCTCCATGAGATAGCCAAGTTTGCCGCAGAAGAAGCTTCAAGAGAACACAACCGGACGGTCGTGGTCGAAGACTCGGGTCTTTTCGTTAGAGCATTGGACGGGTTCCCGGGTCCCTTCTCATCATACGTCCACGCAACGATTGGGGTTGAGGGACTGTTACAGTTGATGCGTCGACAGAATCGTCGCGACGCGTACTTTCAGACAGCCCTGGCTCTGGCATCTCCCAGGGATTCCAGTCAACAGTTCTCAGGAAAAGTTCATGGAACGATATCGCGCAAGCCTGCCGGAACGAAAGGTTTTGGATTTGACCCAATATTCGTTCCGAATGGCGCTAGGAAGACGTTCGCCCAAGGCGGAAGCGAATTCAAGGACAACTGCTCCCATCGAGCCATGGCGTTCAGGAAGCTTGCTCTCTGGTACATCAGAACCAAGGCCTAAGCCCAGCTGCGGGACTAGCGCCCAGCGGAGCCCTAAAATAACGCGTTCAGCCGTGCTCCGTGAATATGTTCCGCATAGTGACCGTCGAAGATGTAGTCCGTATTCCGCCACAGAAGTTCGGACAACCAATCGATGAAGTCGCCCGCGAACAGGTCAAGCTCAAGTACGAGAATTATGTGGACGAAGAACTCGGCTACGTCATCCTGGTCACGGATGTTGATGTTGAGACAACAGGGAAAATTCTTCCTGGCGACGGCTCAACACATCACAAAGCCGTCTTCAAACTGCTCACCTTCTTCCCAGAGCTCCACGAGGTCGTTGAAGGAGAGATCGTAGAGGTCACCGACTTCGGAGCATTTGTTAGAATAGGTCCTGAAGACGCTCTCCTACACGTATCCCAGATCATGGACGACTTCATTACATACGATGAAAAGCACGGCGTACTCGGAGGACGCGAGAGTCATAGAAACCTAGGAAAAGGAAACATGGTCAGAGGACGAATAATCGCCGTTAGTTTCCCCCGAGGGGGCTCAGGAGGAAAAATTGGGATCACATTACGCCAACCATTTCTAGGCAGAATAGAATGGATAGAAGAGGATCTCAAAGGGAAACCTCCGAAGATAGAGCGGAAGGCAGCAGCTTGACAGACAAAGCTTGCAAGAATTGCCGTATGATCAGCGCGGGGCCTGTCTGCCCTAACTGCAAGTCAACAAACTTCAGTGATGACTGGACTGGCTTCGTCGTTATCCTCGAACCAGCGAACTCTGAGGTTGCCCACCTGATGCAGATCAAGGTTCCTGGAAAGTTCGCGATCAGAGTTCGATAGAAACCGCCGAACACGTGAGTTCTAACCGTGGCGTCGAGCCAAGGAGAACTAGTGAGGCTCACTTCGCCCCATAATCTGTGAAGCTGCAAGCCCCGCAAACCCATCTCTGGGTCGGCTGCTTGTGGGACGCCATGACCGAACCGCACCGTGGACACTTCCTATTCTTCAACTTGGTAGTTGAGCCGGAAATCTCGTACAGCTCGCTCCGCATCCGCAGTTTCTTCTGCTTCGGCTTTGCTGCTGGTGCAGGTCCCTGTGACTTCGGCTGTGCCGGTGCTTGCGACATATCTTCGGTGCATCAGACCCCCGCGCCATATTTAGTGTTGTTTTTTCATCGCTGGAGAAACGTTCATAAAAGCCGGACACCGCCCAGGCTGCTGGCCGATGAGAGTGAGTCTGGATGGCACAAAAATCTGTTTACGTACGATTCCAAGTTCCCAAGGAAGCCGTTGACAAGGCCTATCAACTTCTTCAGGTAGCGAAGGACACCGGAAAACTCCGGAAAGGCACAAACGAATCGACAAAAGCAATCGAGCGAGGAATCGCCAAACTAGTCGTTATCGCAGAGGATGTTGAGCCCCCGCAAGTAGTTGCTCATCTACCCATCTTGTGCGAAGAGAGGAAGATCGCATACCTCTACGTTCCCAGCAAGCTAGAGCTAGGTAAATCCGCTGGGCTAGACGTCGGGTCTGCTGCGATCTCCGTAGTAGAGCCAGGTGATGGTGCCCAATCTCTCAAGGACATCCTCAAGATAGTTGAGAATATCAAGAAGACCGGCGCAGGCAAGTGAGCAAGTCAAAAGACAGATCTGACGAGCCACTCATCCCGGCCGAAGTAACCCAAGTCATCGGCCGGACAGGGGTTACGGGAGAAGTTATTCAGGTTCGAGTCAGAGTTTTAGAGGGCCGCGATAAGGGACGAATTATCACAAGGAATTGCAAGGGACCTATCCGGCTTAACGACGTTCTCATGCTCCGAGAAACTGAGAGAGAAGCGAAAAAGATCAGGTAGGGCGTAAGCGACGCCGAAGACGTTCAAGTGCAGTTTCTGTGGGAAGAACTTTCCCAACTCCACGGGCATAATGCATGTGAAGAACGACGGCACAATACTCTACTTTTGCTCCCGTCGTTGTAGAGTCAGCACTTTGTCCTTCAAGAGAGATTCTCGTAAGCTGAAGTGGACTGCTTACTACGGGAAGAGAGAGAAAGGACGCTGAGCAACCACTCCAACAACAAAACCTTCGCGTTCCTCAAACCTGAAGCCCTACAATCAAGGGTCGCAGGCGAAGTTCTGTCAAGGCTAGAGAGGAAGGGATTCGTCATCAAACAGATGCGTCTCCATAGCATCTCCAAAAAAGAGGCAGAGACCCTCTACGCGGTTCACAAGGGAAAAGCCTTCTTTCAGGAACTCGTGGACCACGTTACTTCTGGACCAGTAGTGTTAATGATTCTTGAAGGGTCTAACGCGGTTAATGTTCTTCGCAAAGTGATAGGCGCAACTGACCCTGAGAAGGCGGAACCAGGAACCATCAGAGGAGATCTATCTCTCTCCATCACGGCCAACGTCATTCACGCGTCTGATAGTCTCGAAAATGCGAAGAAAGAATCATCAATATTCTTCCATGACGGAATATGACTGGAAAGACCTCTCTCGAAGAAATCATGGTTTAATACCGAGGCAGGAAAACTGGAGGGCAAAATGGAGCCTTCCCAGATATGGCAATTCGTTCACCCATCGCAGTTGTTCTCGGACATGTAGACCATGGGAAGACCACGCTCCTCGATAAGATCAGAGGCACCTCGGTAGCCGCCCGGGAACCGGGCCAGATCACTCAGTGGATCGGCGCAAGCCTAATTCCTGCTCAGACGATAAGCAAGATCTGCGGTCCCCTTCTCACTAGATTCAATCTCAAGATTGAGGTTCCCGGAATCCTGTTTATCGATACCCCGGGTCACGAGACATTCAGCAACCTCCGTAAGCGGGGAGGATCTGCTGCCGACGTTGCCGTCCTGGTCATCGATCTAACCAAAGGGGTCGAGCCCCAGACAGTGGAATCACTGAACATTCTCAAGGCTCGCAGAACCCCATTCCTGGTCTGCTGCAATAAAATCGACGCGATACCAGGATGGAAGTCATCTCCTGCTGGCTCATTCCTCGCTAACACAGAACAACAAAGACCCGAGGTCTTGACGGACCTTGATAATCGGATTTACACGATGATGGGAACTCTTTCTCGATACGGGTTCCGCGCAGATCGATTTGACAGAATCAAAGACTTCTCCAAAACCATAGCCCTCGTACCCTCAAGCGCCAAGACGGGAGAAGGGCTGCCGGAACTGATGGCGATGCTAGTTGGACTTACCCAGATCTACATGAAGGGAGAACTGACAACCGGCGCGGGTCCAGCAGAAGGAACCGTTCTCGAGGTGAAGGAGGAGCCTGGACTCGGAGTTACTATCGACGCGATGATCTTTGATGGGACGATCAAGGTAGATGACGAAATAGTTCTTGCGGGTCGGAACGGGATCGTACGAACCCGAGTGCGTGCTCTTCTCCTTCCCAAACCCCTCGACGAAATCCGTGATCCTAGAGACAAATTCAGTCGTGTCGAGCATGTTGACGCGGCCGCGGGAATCAAGATAGCCGCCCAAGGTCTAGATGAAGCAATCGCTGGATCTCCAATCTACGGCGTAGCCGACCCGTCCAAGCGAGCGGACCTAGAGAAGAGGGTGCTTGCAGAGATAGAGTCCGTGAAAGTTAGTACTGATCGAACCGGTGTGATCGTGAAGGCCGATGCACTCGGCTCACTAGAAGCGCTCACGACCTCTCTGTCAGTTTCCAAAGTGCCTGTTCGTCTGGCAGATGTTGGCGAAATATCTAGGCGGGACGTGGTTGAGGCGGAGGTGGTTCGAGCAAAAGATCCATACTTGGCGGCGATCCTTGGATTCAACGTCAAGCTGTTGCCTGACGCGGAGGAAGAGATCAGAGAATCGGGAATACCGGTCTTCAGAGGGGACATAATCTATCATGTTTTGGAAGAATACTCAAGATGGGTCGAGGCCAAGAGGAGCGCGGGCGTTAAGGCCGAGATGGAGTTGCTGATACGCCCTGGCAAGATGAAGATTCTCAAAGGATTCGTCTTCCGCAGAAACGACCCCGCCATAGTTGGCGTGGAAGTGCTCGAGGGAATTATCAAACCGAAGTATCCGGTGATCAACAGTAGCGGAAAGCGTATCGGGGTAGTCCTAAGGGTCCAAGACCAAGGCAAAGATGTGCCAGAAGTTGGAGCGGGAAAGCAAGTCGCTGTTTCCATAGACAAGCCCATAGTTGGTAGGCATATTTTCGAAGGAGATGTTCTCTATGTCGATGTTCCCGTCAAGCATTCAAGAACCCTCTCTACAAAGTTCAGAGAGTACCTCTCCCCTGGAGAGCTTGCACTCCTTGACGAGCTAGCTGGAATTTCTGCGAAAAATGCCTTGGGAGTGGTATCATGATTCGAACGACGTTTATTAACGGCCTAAGGGAACCGGCTCCCAACGGAGTTCAATAACGTAACATGGCTAAGTTCCAGCTCATCGTATCAGATCCTGTGAGCAAGACCTCGAAACCTGTAACCATCGAGGGAGCGAAGGCTCAGGCGCTTGTCGGAAAAGCGATCGGAGACGAGGTTGATGGGAAACTTCTCGGGATCGGAAACATGAAACTCAAGATCACAGGTGGCACTGACAAGGACGGAATTCCGATGCGATTTGATATTCAGGGAGGAGCAAAAAAGAGAGCAATTCTTTCCGGTGGTGTAGGCTTCCATCCAAACGACAGCGGCGAAAGAAGAAGGAAGCTTGTTCGAGGACGCGTAGTTGGCGAAGATACTCTCCAGGTCAACAGCGTAGTTGTGGGGGACGCGACTCCGAAGCCTGTGGAGGCTAAGAGTTGAGCGTCGAGATACTATCTGAACATGCTAACCCGCTTCTAGGCCGAAAAGACGCGAAGCTGCTCGTTCACCATGAGGGTTCCGGGACCCCGGACCGTTTGGCTATTCGAAAGATTGCCTCTGATCACTTCAAGACTCAGCAGGACAAGGTGTACGTTAGAAGCGTCCACACAAGGACAGGAGGGTCATCGGCTGTCTGCGAGGTAGAGATCTATGGCGACTCGAAACTTGCCGACAAGATGGTTCCAGCTTACATAAAAAACAGAAATCTTCCTAAGGATCAAAGAGTCTCGAGGAAGAAGGGAGCAGAGGAAGAGAAGCCTGCCCCCGCAGCCGCCAAGGCTCCGGCAGCTGAAAAGAAGGCCGAAGCCCCGAAGCCAGCAGCTCCGGAAAAGAAAGCTGAAGCGCCCAAAGGCGCGCCTGCTAAGGAATCAAAGCCAACCCCAGCGGAAACCAAAACGCCTGTCAAACCGGAAGCAAAGCCTCCTGCAAAGCCGGAGACAAAACCCGGTGCTAAACCTCCTGCGAAGCAGGACGCCAAACCGAAATCCTAGACGACTAGTTCCTGGAAGACTATTGACCCAAATTGCTCACTTTCAGCATTGTTCTCGGATCTGGAAGCCTTCCGCTACAATGCCTAGGATGGCCTTCGTGCTGACCCGACCAAACGCCACGCCATCCAAGCCTGGACTGTGCCCTGAATCGCAAGACTCGCCCAGAATGTTTGCCAGACAGCAAATTTTCCGAGAGACCCCCCGGTGGGGGGTCTTAGCGATCGAATCTCGGGACGCAAGCGTGGTTAATAGAGAAGTTCGACGCGAGAAATCGCCCATTATCAAGCCTGATATCGAATCTAGCGCATCCCCTAGATTTCGCCTGAGAATCATTCGGGAATCAGCTGGATAACTCTAGCAAACAGATTTCCATCCAAGCCCAGACTACGCCCTGATCAGCCTGTCTCGCCCAATATCCTCGCCAGACAGCAACTCGTCTCGACGAAAAGGGGGGTACTAGCGAGCACTTCTCGCGACGCGCGGGCCGCCGGTCTAGACAGGACCCCAAAACTAAACTCGTTTGGAAGCCCTCGCGAGTTTTTTCGACCTATGCTCTTTTCGCCGCGCTGACTATGCTCACGATGTCTTGCGCTTTGAGTACGTAGTTGTCGGAGAGACGCATACCGTTCCGTGCATTGATGCCGTACAACATATGTTCGCCTATTTCCGTGTGGATCTTTAGAGCCAGTTCCTGGAGAGTTGTCCCGTTCGGAACCAGATAGGCGTCTGGCAGAACATTCCCTGCGTGATCACTGAACTTCTCAGGATTCTCAACCGGATATACCACAATCATTTTCAGAAGATTCTGAAACGCCGAGTTGATGGACGCCTGAACGCCTGTGGACCCTATCGGTTCCAGGACTTTTTCCCGAATCGTTTCAAGCGCAGCCTTCTGCTCAGGGCTAACGGTTCCAACGAGTCGAAAATCCGGGTCCCCAGGTTTGTATTCTATCAACCGTTTTTCCGCAGCCCTTCGCAGTGCAAGTTCTGCCTCCGCAGAAACTGGTATTGTCAGTTCGCCTGTCTGCTTTAGCCTACTAACATTTCCAATCGAGGTCGGGAGATCAATCTTGTTGGCGGCGAGCAGCAACGGCTTCGCTTCCTTCCGGATAATCTCAACAAGCTTCAACAGGTCTTCCCTGGTCCAGCCGCTCGGTTTTCCCTTGAGGCCTGCTTTCTTGATCCCGATCTCAGCCTGACCCTTAGAGACTCCGAGGCCGCTGAGACGCTCAGAGACCAAAGACCCTGGATCCTCTCCAGCCATCTCGGCCTTTCTCGCCGTCTTCTCCCAGTCTTTCCCCACGATCCGTAGCATCCACATCTTCAGCTCAGTTTCCAGAAAAACAACATCGTCAACAGGACTGTGGGCGCCAGGTTGAGTGAGTTTGCCCTCGGAATCAGTTGATCCCGACGCATCAACCACATGGATCAAGGCGTCTGCCTTCCTCACCTCGTCGAGAAACTGGTTTCCAAGCCCTCTTCCCTCTGACGCGCCAGGCACAAGTCCTGGAAGATCGATGATGTCTATCGGTATGAAACGTTCTCCATCAATACATCGTGAGTTGCGGGGATTATCTTCGACTCCAAGCTCTCGATGGACGCACTTTGTTCGAAGATAGGATATTCCATGGTTGGGCTTGATTGTGGTGAATGGATAGTTTGCTATCGGAACCATTGTTAGTGTTGCGGCGCTGAAGAACGTGCTTTTTCCCGCGTTGGGCTTGCCGACGATCCCGACCTGCACACTGGACCACGAATCATGAAGCTTGAGAGATGCCTGTGATTCTGAGACCGGCGCTCTTTACCTTGTACCGGATATTCAATGAGACCAGGAGCGCAGTTATCTGTTCAACAGTTCGCGAGTTTTCAAGCGAGCCAGCATCAAACCCACGCGCCCCCGCAATACTCTGCACAAGCTCAAGAACAATCTTCTTCGCATTATCATCGTTAGAGCACACAAGAACGTCGCACTCGACCTTTTTGGAGGGATCTTTGAGGAGTTCAGCGCTCACGTTGTTGAACGCCGTCACAACACTCACCGTCTTTGGTGCAACTGAGGCCGCGAGTTCTCCAGCAGACCCGGCCCAGACACCAACTGTTCTTGTAGCGCGGCCCCCGATCGCTGTTTCAAGGGGCACCGACACGTTCACCAGAACTTGGCCGGGCTTCAGGTTGGGCTTAACGGTCTTTAAAGTGTCGAGTAACGCCGTGAAAGGCACCGTTAACACTACTACGTCTGCCTGTTGGACGGCGTTTTCATTTGTCAATCCTGATACCCGAACCGGACGTCCAGCTGTCTGAGCCATAGTCTTCGCAGCCTCCGCCGCTCTATCCGGGCTTCTGGAACCAATGATTACTTGGTGTCCGGCCATCGCCCATCGGAGGGCGAGACCAAACCCCTCTTCGCCCGCCCCGCCGAGAACGGCTATCTTGCGACTTTCCGTCTGGGTCTACTCCTTGCTGAATTGTGAGGGAGAGGCTTGATGAGTCCCTTCTTCATGAGGAGCTCCGTTGACTGTCGAGCATGGCTAATGACCATCTTCGCCTTCTCGTAGAGTTCCATCCGAGTTGCCTTTACTCTCGCTAGGCCCTGCCTGACCCCCTCGGCTCCGACCGCGGCCGCTTCTCGCGGGAACACGTCCCAGTCACTCATACTCGGAAGAATCCTCTCCTCATCAATACCCTTCTCCTCCGCAATCTTTGCCAGCTCGTTGGCTGCGGCGATGCACATCTCGTCGCTAATCGCCTTAGCCCTAACGTCTAGAGTTCCCCTGAAGATCCCTGGAAACCCAAGAGAGTTGTTGACCTGGTTGGGAAAGTCTGATCGGCCTGTCGCAACTATACTTGCGCCCGCCTGCTTCGCCTCCCAAGGCCAAACCTCAGGAATAGGGTTCGCACACGCGAAGATAATTGCGTCATCTGCCATCGTGGAGATCAGTCCCTTCGGAACAACGCCTGGTCCTGGCGTGGACATTGCAATCAAGACATCGGTTCCTTTCAGCGCTTCCTTGAGGCCGCCTGTGAGGCCTTCCGAGTTTGTCTTCAATGAAATCTCCCATTTCGCGTGGTATTCCTGCTCTAGCTCTGTGCGCTGGCGGTTGAGGATTCCTTCCCTGTCAACCATGACTATGTTCCCAGGCGATACTCCAGCTTCCATTATGATGCGCGCGACTGCGATGTTCGCTGCTCCTGCCCCAAGCATGCAAATTCGTGCGTTTCCGACTTTCTTGCCAACAACCTTTAGCGCGTTGATAAGACCGGCGCAGACAACAGTTCCCGTTCCCTGCTGATCGTCGTGCCACACGGGAATCCTAAGGTCCAGTCTTAGAGCGTCGAGGATGTCGAAACATTTTGGTTGTGAGATGTCTTCGAGGTTGACACCGCCAAACGACGGTTGTAACCACCTGACAGCGTTCTCAATCTCATCGGGTTTCTTTGTTCCTAGACAGATCGGATAAGCATCGACTCCTCCCAGGTACTTGAACAGCAAGCTCTTCCCTTCCATCACTGGAAGACCAGCCTCCGGCCCAATATCTCCAAGACCAAGGACTCTAGTGCCGTCTGTGACTATCGCGATGCTATTCCACTTGTTAGTATAATCATAGACCTTCTCGGGGTTTTTCTGGATCTCCTTGCAGGGATCCGCGACTCCAGGAGTATACCAGATCGCGAAGTCATCATAGGAGTCAACTGGAACCTTTGACACAATCTCAATTTTCCCCTGATAGAAGGGATGATACTTCATTGCAAGCTTTGCGGGAGCGTAAGCCCGTTTCAGCAACGCTGTCTCTTGAGCCAATCCCGATCAGTCACTTCTTAGGAAAAGCCGGTTCGTCGCCTAGCCTGATTTAACGCTGTTGAAAGCAGAAAGGCGCCAGTAATCCTTATCAGGGATTCGCCGGCCGATGCGTCAGCGAAACGCACTTGTCGTATTCCCACCTCGCAGACCAATGGAGAGAAAAAACGCCTGAACTGAAAGAATGGCTAAGACACTCCGTTGTCAGCTGGAGAAAGGAACCAGTCGTCAAACGGATTCCCTACCCTACAAGGCTAGATCGAGCCCGCCGTTTAGGTTACAAGGCAAAGCAAGGAATAGTCCTCGTCAGAGTCCGCGTGAGACGGGGAGGCGCCAAAAAACCACGCCCAGTATCAGGACGCCGACAGAAAGCCTTGGGCGTAACCAAATTCACCAGAAGCCTCTCCCTCCAAAGGATAGCAGAAAAACGCGCTAACAGAAAATACGTCAACCTCTCAATCCTCGACTCATACTACCTCTACTCCGACGGCATACACCACTGGTACGAAGTGATCCTTGCTGACAAGAGTCATCCTGCACTCGTGGAATGGTTTAAGGAGAAAAACCACCGAGCGCCATCACTGCCAATCGCAGCGGTCGAGAACATCAGCGAAACCCGATAAACAGCCCGCCCTCAACTGGGTCGTATCGAAGAAAGGTTAGCAGATGACTCCAGACCCGCTGACCAGAATAGTCAAGATGGGTCGCAAGGTAGATCCTATCATTTGCAAAGCGCTGGCCGACGCGTCTTCTCCTAAGTTTCAATCTCCTGTGACCTACCATTTCAGAACCGGTGGCAAGAGGATGCGAGCGACCCTCGTTCTTCTTGCGTGCGCAGCCTGTGGTGGCAGAGTTAAGGATGGACTGAACCCCGCGGCGTTGGTCGAGATGATTCACAACTACTCGCTTGTTATGGACGATCTCATTGACCGGGGCGAGGTGAGAAGAGGAAAGCCAACCGTAAGGGTCCAATTCGGAGACTCCGTCGCCCTACTAGTCGCCATGCTTTACCGCGAAGCCTTAGACGACCTCATTGAGAAATGCATCCCTCCAAGCAAGACAAGGGTTGTTGCGGTTCAGGCGATGAAAGACATCATTGAAGGCGAGAGACTCGACCTCTTGTTGGAGCAAGCTGGCAGAACAGATCCTTACCTCAAGACCCAGCGCTTTCGCGAGCCAAGTTTCGACCTTTACATTGACATGATAGGAAAGAAGACTGCGGCCCTTTTCAAAGCCGCCTCCCAAATAGGAGCACATTCAGCACACGCTAACTCCCCGATTGTGCAGTCTCTAGGCGAATTTGGATGGAAAGCCGGGCTGGCATTTCAGATAATGGATGATGTGCTTGACATTTGCGGGCAAGAAACAGGCAAGCAGATTGGCAAAGATATCATTGAACACAAATTAGGAAACGCGGCGATATTGATGGCTCTAAGATACCTGCCCCGAACCAAAAGGTCAGAGATTCTCACAATCCTAAGCTCCGAGAAAGTGTCGCAAGCGATGGTCAAGAGGGCGAGACACCTAGTCATGGAGACCCCGGCAGAGAAAGACTGCAGAGAAATCGCGGCGAAATACCTCCAAGAGGCCAAGGGCCAACTTTCGATACTTAGAGAATCTGTCTACAGAGATGGTTTGGCTACACTTTCCGACGCGATTGTCTCGAGGACTTTCTAGCGCTCGCCCACGGCGCGAATCTGGTCCCGATGACGCCATCTCGTTCGAGGAGCATTCTGAGGGCGTTTTTTTCTTTCAGGTTGAAAATGTAACATTCGCAGCCGCTCTTGGCGAGCCTGAGAGCTTGTACAACCTTCTCTCTCATGCCCCCAGTGGCATCACCAGAAGAAGTTCGCGACGCATTCAATACCAACCGGAAGTTGCCCGAGGTAACTTCAGAGATAATCGTAGCGCCCGAGAAAGTCCTAGGGTTTTTTGAGTATACCCCATCGACATCGCACCCTAGCAAAACTCGAGAGGCTCCCATTCGGGCTCCAAGTAGCGAAGCAAGTCGGTCCCCGGATAGAACGCCAATCCCTTGCGACTCGTCGAACACCAGGTCCCCGTGTAGCAATGGGATGAGCCTGGCGCGTAACGCGTTTCTCATTGGATCTAACATGATTCTTTTCACCTTCCCTTTGTCAAAGGTCACGAAACCCATCGGGTGAAAGGGAACAGGAACCTGGTTTCTCAACAGCAGAGACGCAGAAACCATCCTCGTGAGCTGGTCCAAGTAGAACTCCGTCTCTGAAATAGAACGAAGCTGGGATCTCTTGTGGAGACCTTTCCCTAGCCCAGATCTTGTAACGAAAGGATGAGCGTAAGAACCACCGCCATGGATGAGAACTAGGGGAAGATCGTAGTCTCTAAGCTGGTCAGCGATGTGCTGAATCACAGGAATATTCGGAGTGCACTCTCGGGCCTTGTCCGTGATTGCGGACCCTCCAAGCTTTACAATGGTAAGCTGGTCCATTCGGTGCATCCCCAGCAAAGCTTGCTTTTAGCCGCTTCGGGTGACTTTGACGTTGCTCCAAGGGTAACACCCGACTTATGATTAACACTAGTGCTGATTCCACCCGGAAGTCATTGCTGAACATTAACGGTTCCCCAAATAATACGTTACTCGAAGTCATCGAGGAGCGAATAATTAGCTCACTAGGCGACAAACCAAACAGTTCGATCAGCGAGATCGCAAAGGATCTTAGAGTGAACAGATCCACCGCCTCGAAATACTTACACGTACTCCGCGCGAAAAAGAAGGTCGCCTTTCGGCAGGTCGGACCTGTCAAACTATGGTCGCTGGAGGAGCAATAATGGAAGTCAGAAGGGCAATCGCCCCAAGTATCCAGGAATCAGACGACCGAGTCCCTACGGGAGTCCCCAGTCTGGACAAGATAATAGAAGGAGGTCTTCGACGAGGCGACTGCATTATCGTTGCCGGCCAACCGGGAACCGGTAAGACGACTCTCGGACTGCAATTCCTGTACCATGGTGCCACCAGATGCGGCGAAAACGGTGTCTACGCATCTGTCATAGAAAGCAGTGAAAAACTCAAACGAAACGGCTTGCGATTCGGATGGGACCTCAGCCGACTCGAATCGGAAAACAAGCTACGCCTCGTCTCCCTCCAATCTACCATGAAAGCTGGCGTCAGTACAGCTCTCGAAACAGTTCTAGAGGCATTGCACAGCACCAACGCAAAGAGGCTCGTATTCGATTCACTCTCAGCGCTCATGACAGCGTTCGAGAGCAACGCTGAAGCCCGCAGCTTCCTTCACATCATGGTTAAATTCCTAGAGGCCGCGAACTGCACAACGCTCATGATAAGCGAAGTTCCTTGGGGAAAGCAACAACTAGGAACCAACTTCGAGGAATTTCTGGGCGATGGGCTCGTAATACTGGACGCAAGCTTCGACAACTCGAGAGTCCGCAGAAGAGTCTACATTCCCAAAATGAGAGGGACTGAGCACAGACTAGAAGGATACGACTACTACATAACAAGAGACGGTTTTTCCCTAGCGCCAACCCCGATCCCTCCCGACAAGATACGATAAACCAAAGATTAGCAGTCATCTCTACAACGCTCTTCTTGTTTTTGTCAGAACGGACACGACGAACAAATGCCCCCTCTTCGGAGCGATCTCCTCGAGAAGCTGATCGGGTCTGAAACCAAAGCTGAGCTTCTAATGTACTTCCACGACAACCCCGACGCAACTGATACGGTCGAGGGAATCGCCCACAAGATCCGACGTAGTCCAAAGGAAATTGAGCGCGATGTCACAGATCTTGTCGAGCTAGGCTTGCTTCAAGAGGTGCGAGTCATATCCTTCAGCAAGGATAGGGATCAAGAGCTACAAAAAGAGATCTCGCAAAGACTCGTGTCAGCAGGATCCTTCGAGGAAGCGCCCGCATCCCAGAACAGGGATTTGACAGGAGTGGGAATGATCGACTCGCTCTTGCCGGATGGCTATCCTTCATCATCGGTAGTGCTGGTCATGGGGGATCCAGCCGCGGGAAAGACAACCCTTCTGATCCAACTTGTCGCCGAGGCCTTGAAGAAAGGGAAGAATGTCGTCTACGCAACCCTAGACGACTTTCCCGATAGCATCAGAGAGTCCATGAAACTGATGGGACTTAACCCGAGAGAATATGAGATAGAAGGGAGGAGGAGACTCGTCTTCATAGACTGTTACTCGTTTCTAGTTGGCGTAAAAAGTCAGGAACAGTATAGCGAGGATCCGCAACGGTTGTCGGACCTGAGTATCGTCGTAACAAAGGCCTTGTCGGAAGCTCGGGACTCTGGCAATGTATTGCTCGCCATGGATTCGCTGACCACTCTTATTCAAAGGAGCGGAGTGAGGCCCTCATTCGATTTTCTGCACACCCTTATTGCAAAGATAAGGAGTAACCGAGCCAGTTGTGTGACGTCGCTTTCGAGGAAGGCATTTCATCCGGCGATTATCGCCGCAATACAAGACAAGGTCGACGGTGTAATTGAGATGAAAGTGGAAGACACGAAAGATGGCTTGGCGCGTTTCATAAGAGTGTCGAAAATGAAAGGTGCCCAGCACATAACCACCTGGACGCCATACAATAGGGATCCCTCGATGGGTCTCATAATTCCCTTTGAAGAGTCCCGGGTCAAAAAATCAGTTTAGTCTCATTACAGAACACTCTCGCGTGGAAAGACTTCGATTCCAGTATCAGTTATTCGGTAAGGCCTTGGTTGGTTGTCCAGGGGAGTTTTGCGCATTTTCTCAACCTGGATGACGCGCAGTAGTGACTTCCCAACTTGCAATTGCTGGAGAAGGATGACGCCGTGAGCGAGATATTCTTCGTAGTCGAGGCTCCTTTCGAAACCAGGTCTTCGAAGTTCAGTCGTAATCAAACATGTTGCGCCGGTCTCTGCTAGTGCTTCCATGAGTTCAACCAATGCGTTTCGTTGCGCTGCCACTCCTTCGTATTGAAAGACCAATGTCGTCACGGGGTCAACAACGATTCTCTTGGCCCCGATCTCTCGAACACTGGTCTTAATCATCTCGATCAACGTCGCCATGGAGAACTCCTTCCGGCCGACGGTCAGTTTTCCAACTTTAATCTCAGCAGGGAGATATCTGATCGGGGAAGCTTCGAGGAAAATTAGCTTCTTGCTATTCTCGAGGTCTTGGAAATCCCAACCGAAGTCAAGCATTTCCTCGAAGACGTGCTGTTTGTTTTCGTCGAGGCTGACAATTACGCCGGGTTCGTCATAGTCCAAGATCCCATTGACAATGTACTGAGAGGATAGTATTGTCTTGCCAGTCCCCGGTCCTCCAGAGAGCAGAATAGTTCTGTTCCTAGGCAATCCTCCAGTAAGCAGCTTGTCGAGGCCTGGAATCCCGGTAGGAGTTCTAGAACTAGCGTTCGGATTCGTCGAGGAGTCAGCCAATAGTCTTCAAAACGGGTTGAGGAAGCTCGCAAACCATATTCGTTCTGATACGTACAGCGTCTCGAACAAGGTACAACTCCTGAATATCCATCACCTCGCGTCTCGCCTGCGTATAGCCAGAGGCACCTAGAGGGGTAGAGTCAATAGGAATGACATCCAAGGACAGGCTTACCCTATACCAGGGTCAAAGTGTCCAGCTACTTCTAGGTAGATTTGTCAAGGGGGAAATTGTTGAACTTGTGCCCAGCTTTGATCTCAGCCAAACGGCAAGATATCCAGAAGTCGAGGAGGTTGTTGATGGTGATACAACTGCTGCGACGCAACTGGTTGAGAAACTCTGGGATGTGGGAATATTCAAGCGCAAATTCCACGAAAAAATCCTGGTTTGTCCGAGTTGTTTGTCTGCAAATGTCAGCAATGATTACGTCTGTCCGAATTGCAACTCTATCGACATAGAACGAAAGACTCTTCTTGAGCACACGGCTTGCGGGACCATCGACAGCGTAGACAACTTTCTAGTCGAAGGCGGCCTCTACTGTCCGAAATGCAATAAGGAGTTGATAGAAGCTGGGGTGGATTATCAAAAGCTCGGTGCTTGGTTCCAATGCTCCCAGTGTGGAAAGAGGTCGGACTTACCAAGTCCAATTCATCGATGTAGAAGTTGTGGACATATTTTCACCATCAAAGACACTGGGTTCGTCAACGTCTACAGTTATCGAATGAGCGCCGAGGCAGAGGATGAATTCAAGCGGACCTTCCTTGTGATGAAGCCTATTGGAGCCACGCTCGAGGATTTCCAGTATAAGGTCGAGATGCCTGGTCAGGTCGCCGGTCGTTCTGGGGCCCTCCATAGGTTTGACGCGGTTGCCTCGAAAGGCTCCTCTGAGCTTGTTGTTCTCGACGTAATTGCAAGTGATCGGGAGATTGAAGAGACACCAATAGCGTCGCTCTACGCCAAAGTGTTTGATGTGAGTCCCAGCCAGACAATCCTCGTGGCGATTCCTGGGCTAACGGAGAAAGCCAAGAAACTGGCGGCTTTGTACAGAATCTCGGTTATTGAAGCAGGCGATTCGCAGCAGGCAGCCGATCTCCTAAAGGGGCATTTCGGTTGGACTGGCCTTTCGGGCAATGAAGAATCGATAGACGATTTGCAATTGTAACCTAATCACTACTATCAAGGTTACACCACTCTCAAGCCGAACAGCCACTTTGCGGTGGCTAAGTTGACTCCTCGTGCCACTGAAGGTCAAGCCTGTAAAGCTTAGAGACAGCCTATACTTGCTAATTCCCGTGGACATAGCAAGGCTGCTTGGGGTAGCTGCATCATCTCATTTTCAGCTAAGTTTGAACGAGAATCAAGAATCTGTTAGGCTCGTCTACGAGATGAGGAAAGATGAATCGCCGAAAGAAGTCATTACCAAAGACGAGTGAGGCGGTGAAAATTCGTTCATCAGATCTTAGATCTGCTCGCGCTCAGCGCCTCTTGCATGGCCCTGCTCTTTACGATCCGAGCCAAGAAAACATACTTTCTAGACTCAGTTTTCTTCATCATCGCCGCAAACATTGGATTCATTCTGTTTCTTTCCGATACAACTAGCTCAGACCTTCTCAGTAGACCTCCCAACCCATACCTGGATACCATCTTCCTAGCGCTGACTGCCATCGCGATCGGTTTTGCAAGTTACCTCCTGAAGGAAAGCAGAGGGAAGGGAGGATTCACAGAGCTTACGAGTTTTCTGAAGAGGCTTCCGATGCCCTTGCTTGCGTTCCTCTCAATCTCGATAGGCTGGGCAACAGCCACTCTCATCTGGCAGCCATTCACCGTCAACGACCTTACAAGCAATGCAGAGCGCATCTATTTCTTTTCTTATGACAGCTGGTACATCGTAGTCAGCTCGATTCTGTTGACCTCGTTTATCGCATTTCCTGTTCTCTCCTTTTACAGACAGTCTCGACGAGTACAAGATCCGAAAGCCTCGAGCTCGATCAGGCTCATCAGTATTTGCTGGGCTTGTTTCGGTCTCATCACGTTCTTTCAACAAGCATTTGCGGGAGGCTACGCAAGCTTGGTCAAAAGTTTCAGCATAGTAGCAGACGGAGCATTGTTCGTCCTTGTGTCCTTTGCCCTAAGAGAGCCCACCATCCTGAGTAGAATCGTCACCGGGGGTGAGATGATCTTCCAAGCAGTCAGCTCAAGCGCCGAAGAAGATACCGTGGTCTTATACAACACAGAATCTGACAGGAAAAGGCTTGTTGAGAGGTTCGTGGAGGACGGACTAGCGACTAGACAAGAGTTGGTCTTCTATGCCATCAAGTCAGAAGTACCTTTCTACCGTGCAATTCTAAAGGGAACTACAACGGATCATTCTCGACAAAGGGGTCCACAAATGATGATTCAATCCATTGATTTTGGAGCCGGCGAAGCAGGGCTTGATCTCAGCGTTCCTCCCGGATTTCACAGGACGAAAAGAGAACTTGTCGATCTTGGGGAACTAAGCCTGGATCAATGCAATCTCATAATATCAAAGGTCAAGGCCCTTGACAGTCTTCCTGGACCTCGCCGCAAACCGCGCATATGGGCTCTCAATGTCGAGGAGGCACAGTCGGGGACGCTCGAGGCAATACGCGAGGCGAACCCTAAGGCTCGGGTCCGTGATCTTGCGCTCCAGCAGGATAGTTTTTCAAAACTGCTCAATACCAAGCATCAGGCATTGTCTAGGAGTAGAATACTTCTAGAGTATGACCCTACAAGTAGCTATGAAGATGCAGTTCAGAAATTTGCCCGAGAATTCCAAGCTAATGTCGAGCCGATAGCGATTTTCACATCCATGGGGAGTCCAACATTTAGGCAGTTCAGAGGGCAGCATAACCTGCGCTTGTTCACTTTCAGTACGAAAACGTCAACTCCTTCAAAGGTTTCTGAAGAGCACGTTCTACTGCCTGAAAGAGATACCTCTCTGCTTCTTGACGCCGTCGATAAGTTACTACAGGCGAACCATGGCCGTTTGGTTGGGATGGTTTTCGATGTATTCACAGATTTGATCCTCTTTCAGGGGTTCGAGAAAGGCTATGGCGTATTGTCGTCTGTGGTCGAGATGTCTGAGTCAGAGTCAGCGTCTACGCTTGTGCTGATCAACTTCACAGCTCTCGATGAGAGATCCCTAAATGGAATCAGAGGCCTTTTCAGATCACAGGCCAAGTACGACTTGAATGGCTTCAGAATGGTTCGCTCCTCCCAGGGAATGGGACTCCCGGGTTTTGAAACCAAGAAGCCGAGCTTTGAAGACGAAAGTCAAGGATCCGAGGGGAGAGTGTCCAATTGAGCAGAACGCAGTCTTTCGGTCAGTTACTGCTTGAATGTGTTGACGAGGGATTGTCCGTTCTTGGAAATGAGCCCAGGCTGGCAGTCTACCAATATCTCTCCACAATTCAGTCTCTTGATCGGGAGCAGATCCCCGACAGGGTAGAGGAATTCGCGGCTGGGCTGAAAAAGGCGCTAGGTGGCGCATCAAGGGTAATCGAGCGGTTGATCTTGAAGAAACTGTTTCAACAGATAGGATCAACGTTCCGTGAGACGGCAGACTCAGAGTTCGTTGATTACGTTCAAGATGCTAAACGCAGGTTTGAGATTGCATCTGCGAAACATAGCGATCTCTTAGAGAGCCTTCGCTCAAAAAAGGGCCAGATTACCGGTTAGAGAGTCAACGACATCGGCCGGAGCTGGACCGATTCCCAAGCATGTTATTGTTCCGGGGGGAACCTGGGTCAGCCCCCTATCTCTGACCAAATGAACCGGAAGCCCTTTCGATTTACCTTTCCTCTCGAGTTCCAAGACACTCTCGAGATCCGGAACCTTTACCGCGACCTTCATTTGTCCTTCCTCCATCCACGATTTCCACCAATTGTGCAGATGGGTGCGGGCCTCTTCGGCCGCTGTTACCGCAGCGTGTGCACACTGCACAGCCGCTTTTCCCCTTCCCATGTCGAGATCCAATCTAACGACAAGCACTTGTTTGAATCGAAAACTTTCTGACATGACCGGGACAAGATTACAAGTTAATGGTATTTTAAAGCGAAAGGGCGCTTTCTACAGGTTGACTCGAATGGATTCCCCGGTGCAGGCCTATTCAGTCACGATTTCTACGATTATCCACGCAACCGAAGACTCTGAAAAGGTTTCGCAGGGGATACGAAACCTCTACCTTGGCGAAACGCTCCTAAGTTCATCGATGAATCGAGCCAAAGGCCATCATGGCAATGAAATCGTAACCCTAGTGTTTGCGACTAGAAATGCGAAGAGCGTGGAAGGTTTTCTTCAAATGATTTGGAGTCGTCTATCCGAGTTGGATAGGACCGAGGTGTTCTCAAGTTTGACCTCAAGGATTGACAACGCGGGCACCCTATTCCTGCGGATTGACAAACAAGCGGCACTGAAAGGAAAAATTCGCCTTGAGAACACAGACCCGATCAAAATTGCGATCTCGTTCAGAACAAAGTCGCCTAAGGGCGACGGACTCGTGGAAGAAATTCAGAAAAAGCTAGGAGAAATTCACGGCTAGATTCGTTCTAGTGTCCGAACCCACATCCTATTATTCAGGCCCATAGACTTGTGGATGGGGAATGACGAAGCCAGTCCCAGCTTGACCAAAAGGATGATGTCCTCAGCGACGGGCCGACCCCAAACATATCGCAACTTAGAAGTCATCGCACTGAGAAAGGTTTTAGTACGCAGTCACCCGTGTCACCGCGATTTCAGTTAGGTGCAATAGTTTGTCCATGTTTGCCGTGCCCGGAGCTTACGACCGGGCCATAACCGTATTCTCTCCTGACGGGAGACTGTTCCAAGTTGAATACGCGAGCGAAACGGTGAAGCGAGGTGCTACAGTCCTGGGCATAGCATCGCCTGAGGGAGTTGTTCTCGCCGCCGAAGAAAGGGCGGGTTCGAAGCTACAGGATTTGTCCTTCATGTGGAAGATATTCCAGATAGATGATCACGTGGGTACAGCTGTAGCTGGGCTAAGTTGCGACGCTCACATTCTCGTTGACCAAGCGAGAATATACGCCCAAAGTAACAAACTGATGTATGACGAGCCGATCGACATTGAGATACTGACTCGACGCATAGGAGAAATAAAGCAGCTCTACACACAGCACGCAGGAGTCCGGCCGTTCGGGATTTCGATGCTCTTCGGAGGAGTCGACAAAAAGGGGAGTAGATTATTTTGGACTGACCCCAGCGGCGCGTTCTTCGCCTACAGGGCGTGGGCAATCGGGGCCGGTGGAGATGCGGCTAACGAGATACTTGAGGCAGAATACCGAGACAACCTTACGATGGATGAGGCGTTACTGTTGGGCATGAAGTGTATGACGAAAGTGTTGGAGGGAAAGGCCGAGCCTCAGAAAATCCGGGTCGCGATTATCCCGAGGGAGACGGGCAAATTCCAGAAACTCCCCGTTGAAGAGGTAGACAAGTACCTCCGAAAGCTGGATGCTGGTAAAAAGGCACCGGCTGGCAAATGAGTGACAAGTTCACAACGGCACGCCTATCCAGGGGCCAAGACCGTTTTGAGATACTAGTAAAACCTCAACCCGCTCTCGACTACAAGCTCGGAAAGCCCATTCCTATTTCCCAAGTTCTAATGATCGAAGAGGTATACTCTGACTCCGGGAAGGGAACGAGAGCTTCAGAAGAGAAATTGCAGAAACATTTCGGGACTACTGATGCCGCCAAAGTCGCGGAGGAGATCATGAAGTCTGGTGAGCTTCAGCTCACAACTGAGCAGCGCCGCCAGCTGATAGACGAGAAGAGGCGTCAGATTATCTCGATAATCTCACGGAATGCCATCGACCCTCGAAGCGGAGCACCTCACCCGCCGCTTAGGATCGAGCAGGCTCTCGAACAGATCCGTATCTCAATTGATCCCTACAAGAGTGCAGAAGAACAGGCGAAACAGGTCATCGAAGACCTTAGGCCAGTGCTTCCGATCAAGATGGAACAAATGCGAATAGCCGTCAAGGTATTCCCAGAGCATGCCGCTAGGGCCTACAACGCTTTCAAGAGCTTTGGCACGGTTACACGTGAAGAGTGGCAAGCCGACGGGGCTCTAGTAGCAGTTATAGAGATGCCCGCAGGCATGTATGGCTCATTCACGGACAGAGTTAGCAAGATGACACAGGGAACTATTCAGATGAAGGTCCTAAACTAGAAGGAGAAATCAGATGGTAATCGCAGCAGAGCCAAAACAAGTAGTCGCGCCTGGCGAACTCCTCGCCGAGGGAGAGCACTTGCTCGGCGACAACTCGTTCAAGATAGGAACCCGGATATATTCTGCGTGTATAGGAATCTTCGAAGTAGACGGCAACAGAGTCACTGTTGTACCACTCAAGGGTGGATATTTCCCCCGAGTAGGAGATCTAGTCGGCGGCAGAATCGTCGACGTGGGGCTGTCAGGGTGGACAGTGGATATCCGCGCCCCGTACGAGGCAATGCTTCCCGCTTCTGAGACGCCGGGTCCGAGAGGACCGAGGCGAAGAGATCTATCAGAGTCATTCGACGTCGGAGACATGGTCTTGGCTCAAGTTTTGGCCTTCGATAGAACGAGAGACCCTCTTCTTACTGTGAAGGGACCGGGCCTGGGCAAAATCTCCACAGGCAGAGTGGTAGAGATATCCGCTGCCAAGATACCCCGGCTAATTGGGAGGAAAGGCTCCATGATCAGCATGCTGAAGAGAGAGACCGGCTGCCAGATAACCGTAGGACAAAACGGCGTGGTTATGGTCTGGGGCAAGTCGCCTGAGAACGAAAGGGTCGCAGTAGAAGCCATATACATGGTCGAACGTGAAGCCCATACAAGAGGCCTAACAGACAGGATAAGAGAAATGATCGCAAAATCAAACGTGGTAGGAGAAGTTGCCAGAACCCAAACAGCCTGAAAAACTGATAGACGATAAAGGCATCCGTATCGACGGGCGTCGTCTAGACCAGTTACGACCGATAAAACTCGAAGTAGGATTACTGGACAAAGCCGACGGATCCGCATACATCGAACAGGGGAAAAACAAGATTCTCGTCGGAGTATACGGACCTAGAGAAGCTCACCCGAAACACATCGCCCTTCCAGACCGCGCAGTCTTGAGATGCAGATACCGCATGGCTCCGTTCTCCGTCGATGAGCGAAAGAATCCGGCCCCTTCTAGACGAGAAATGGAACTCTCCAAGGTAATCCGAGAATCACTTGAGTCCGTGGTTCTTACCGATCTCTACCCGAGGACAACTATCGACGTCTTCATCGAGGTCCTCCAGTCCGACGGTGGCTCTCGATGTGCTGGGATTACCGCAGCGTCCTTGGCATTAGCCGATGCAGGCATACCGATGAAAGAGCTAGTCGCGGCGTGCGCAGTTGGCAAGATTCAGGGACACATGGCTCTGGACCTGTCCGATGCGGAAGACAAGTACGGTGAAGCTGACCTACCAGTCGCATGGGTTCCCAACGCAAACCTAGTGACCCTCCTCCAAATGGACGGAATCCTCACAACCAACGAGTTCGAAAAAGGACTCACGATGGCGCTTGATGCGTGCAAGACAATCCACGGGATGCAGCAAGAGGCACTGAAGAAGAAATATCTAGTGATCAAGGAAGCTGCTGAGGAGAGAGAAGAAACCGAGGTAGTAGCCTAGTGTCATTCACCCCCCAACTTCCACCCGTCGCGAAACTCGAACAAAAGACAGTCGTCGATCTTGTGGCAAACGGAAAGAGGATAGACGAAAGAACCGCAGACAGCTACAGGCCGCTGCACATACAAGTGGGTCTGATAGAGAAAGCAAACGGATCAGCCCAAGTACACCTCGGAAAATCAAAGGTTCTAGTCGGTGTAAAAGTAGAAACAGGAACACCCTTTCCTGACACCCCGGATGAGGGAGTCCTAACCGTAAATGCCGAGCTAGGTCCGCTAGCATCTCCACTGTTCGAGTCAGGACCACCAAGCGAGCAGGCGATCGAACTGGCACGCGTTATCGACAGGGGAATCAGAGAGTCGAAGGCCGTCGACATGAAATCGCTGGTCCTCTTGAAGGGCAAGAAAGTCCAGGTTGTCTTCGTCGACATTTACATTCTGGATCACGACGGCAACCTCATTGACGCAGCCTCCATGGCCGCTCTAGCCGCGCTTGCGAGCGCTAAGCTATTGAAGGCGGAAATGAAGGGTGACGAGGTCGTTTACAAGCCAGGGCTTCATCCTCTACCTCTCAACAACCATCCTATAGCTGTCACCTTCGCCAAGGTTGGCAAGACGATCGTTGTGGACCCGGTGCTTGAGGAGGAGCAGGTCATGAACGCGAGGCTGACAGTCACGATCGAGAAGAACGGCAACATTTGCGCCATGCAAAAGGGAGGCCTATCAGGCTTCACACAAGAAGAACTGAAAACAGTGGTACACTTGGCCGTTCAGAAGGCTGCTGAAAACAGGGCAAAGATATTGGCCGCGGCGAAGGGCTGATGGGAAAGAAGATAGGACTCGCCGGAGGCTTCAGCGCCCGATACGGAACAGTCACACGACGACAGTACGTAGAGATAGTTACAGGCCTTAGAGGAAAGCACGAGTGTCCGAGATGCATGTTCAGAACCGTCAAGAGATGGAGCGTTGGCGTCTGGCACTGCAGAAAATGCGGATACAAGTTCGCGGGAGGAGCATACACGCCCCGGACCAAGCTTGGCGAGATCGCCGCAAGGGCCACAAGAGGCCTGATGAGTCCATCAACGCTTTCAACGGAGCTCGACAGCCTCCGCGCAGGCGCCAAAGTCGCAGTCACGGTGGCGCCCCAGATCAAGAAGACGAGGACCAGAAGGAAGAAGGTTGTAGCTCCTGAGGCCGAAAAGAAAGCTGCAGAAGGCCCCATCGAAGACCCCCAGCCCGGCCGAGTCGCGGTCGTCGAACCAGCCGACCAGCCAACCGACGACGCATGAAGAATCAGAAATCACGATATCCATTACATTCGACTCGCCGAAGATCGCCAACACAATATTATCTTCAGTCGCACCTGAAGCCAAACAAACTCCAGGTTACCGATCCTCGACGCAACTAGATGCTCGTGGCAGTGTTCTCACGTTGCGCATTCAGGCTCAAGATCTCGTAGCATTGCGAGCCGCGTCGAATTCTTTCCTTCGATTCGTCGCCGCTGGCCTGAGGGCGATCGAAGTTGTTGCACCCTTTTATAGGACGCGACGAGTTCCCCCTTCAAGCGGCGCGTAGAAAACTTGAGCGAAGAAGTTGAGCTCCCACCACAGCTGCAAGAACAGCTCGCCCGATTGCAACAACTACAACAGACCTTACAGGCAGTAACATCACAGAAACAGCAGCTAGAGATTGAGCTGTCCGAGACAGATAGGGCGCTCGCTGAGCTCGAGAAGATCACCGATCAAACTCCTGTTTACAAGAGCGTGGGCAGCCTCTTGTTGAAGTCTGACAGGCAGACGGTTCTTTCGGAATTGAAGGAGAGAAAGGAATTGCTCGGAACGAGGATCACCGTCTTGGGTAGACAGGAAGAGCGGACCAAAGAGAGGATGAAAGAGCTTCAGACCAAGCTCCAGGAGAAGCTCCGACCTGCAAGCCCTGCGGCCAGCTGAAAGCCGGCCCGTGTCGACGAGTCCAAGTAAAACCAAGACGACTTGGAAAGGACTTCTCCGCTCACTCTCAACCTCTGCTCGCACATCAGAACACGTCGTTCTCCTATGCCATCAAAACGCCGACCCGGACGCAGTCTGCTCGGCCTTCGCTCTCCAGGCTCTTCTGCACAGGCTTGCGCCTGGAACCAAGACTACAATCGCGTGTCCTGAAGGGATTAGTGCTCCGACTAGGCAGTTGATGGAAAACCTGGGCATTTCGACGCCGGATCAGAAGATTCCGTCTGATGCCGATCTAGCGATCCTTGTCGACACGAATGCTTTAGATCAACTTGGAGCCGTGTCCGGCAGTCTACTGAAAATGGAACATGGAGTAGTTGTGGTTGATCATCATCACCCGCATCCTGACACTGTGAAACTGGCGCGTCAAATGATCGTGGACGAGTCGGCCGCTGCAGCCGCTGAGGTTGTCTTCCATTTGTTCGAGGCGTCTAAAGAGCAACTGGAGAAGGTGGAGGCAACTGCCTTGATGGCGGCGCTTTTTGTGGAAACAAAACACTTCCTGCTTGCTAGAGAGTCCACTTTTGAAGTC
The DNA here is from genome assembly GCA_035935655.1 of Candidatus Bathyarchaeia archaeon. Taxonomy (NCBI): domain Archaea; kingdom Thermoproteati; phylum Candidatus Bathyarchaeota; class Bathyarchaeia (SeqCode); species Bathyarchaeia archaeon. The sequence continues at coordinate 68,189 of DASYWW010000012.1, read as the reverse complement.
GCGGCTAAGCTAGTCAAAGCTGGAGCCGATCCGCGACGTCTCTCCGGGATGCTGAGTTCGCCGATGAACCGGTCAGAGAGGGTTGCCCGATTGAGAGCCGCAGAACGGTCCGGTGTCAGTATGCTGGGGAATTGGATCGTAGTTACGTCTCAGCTTGGCTCGTACCAGTCTTCAGCGGCACGAGCCTTTCTGACACTGGGAGCCCACGTGGCGTTTGTTGCGGGTGAAGTAAAGGAGAAGGTACGGGTCAACATGCGAGCGACAGAAGACTTCTACGAGAAGACAGGCGCGCACCTGGCGAGAGATGTGGCTATTCCTTTGGGGAAGCTGTTGGGGGGAGTTGGTGGCGGTCATCCTACTGCCGCTGGACTAACAGCTCCGGGAACTGTGGAAGATGTCCTGATCGCTTGTCTGAATCGTCTCAAGGAGTCTATCGGTCCCCTTCAGACCTAAAATAGCGCGGACGCTGATTCTACCATTATAGAGTAGTAACTCAAGAGTGAGTAGGAGACTTGGCTGGGACTCAGGAAGAAATCATTGCCGCCCGGGGCCTAGGCTTCCAATACGCTGGCTCAACCTCGAAAGCGCTCGACGATATCAATATCGTCGTCGGCCGGGGAGAGTTTCTGCTCCTTACTGGTCCGAGCGGTTGCGGGAAGACTACTCTCTGCCGTTGTCTCAACGGTTTGATTCCGAACTTTCACCCTGGAGAGATGTCTGGGGAGCTCTTGGTCGATGGGGTTAGTGTTGCGGCTGAGACGACTAGTGAGCTTTCGCGGAAGGTCGGTTATGTTTTCCAGAATCCTGAGAACCAGCTTTTCGCATTGACGGTTGAGAACGATGTTGCCTTTGGACCGGAGAACTTGGGTCTTACGAGGGAGGAGATTCGAGATCGGGTTGATTGGGCGATGGATGCAGCTGGGACGGTTGCGCTCAAGGATTTGGCGCCTTACGAATTGTCAGGAGGCCAGCAACAGCGCGTCGCCTTAGCAGGGGTTTTGGCCATGAAACCGAGCGTGATCGTTCTAGACGAGCCGACGTCATTTCTCGATCCGCGCACAGCTGAGGAGGTTATGGCTGCTGTGGACCGTCTCCGGAGAGAGAACGGGATCACGGTTATCGTTGTTGAGCACCGATTGGATCTGGTCGGGAGGTACGCGGAGCGAATCGTGGTTATGGATCATGGGAAGATCGCGGCAGATGGTAAGGTCGAGGACGTTCTCGATTCCGAATTTGATCGGTTGAGTGGGCTGGGGATCGGTCTCCCAAAGGTGACCCTTCTCTGGTCAATGTTGAGGAGAGATGGACTCGTCTCTGAACGTCTTCCCACTCACGTCGAGTCAGCGGTTAAGATGCTGTCGAAGAGGCTTCGCAACTGATCTTGGTCGAGCAGGTCTCCTTCACGTACCCGTCAGGTCAACTGGCACTTGACTTTGTTGATCTGAAGATCGACAGTGGAGAATTTCTAGCGATCATGGGGGAGAATGGTGCGGGGAAGACGACGTTGGCGAAGCAATTGAATGGCTTATTGAAGCCAACTTTCGGAAGGGTCACGGTCGACGGAGACGATACCACGAAGAAGAGTGTTGCTCAACTGTCTAGAAAAGTTGGGATCGTGTTCCAGAATCCTGATCATCTGCTCTTCTCTGAAACTGTAAGGGAGGAGGTTGGGTTTGCTCTGAAGAACTTCGGCTTCGAGCCCGGCGTGGTCACGAAGCAGGTGGCCCGGACCCTCGAGGCGCTTGATCTCACGCATTACTCGGAAACTTCTCCGTTCTTGTTGAGCGGGGGGGAGAGGAAGAGGGTGGCCTTGGCCGCAGTCTTAGCGTGGGAGCCAGATTACCTGATCTTGGATGAGCCGACGATAGGACAGGACTACCAGCAGAAAGAACGATTGCGCAACTTCATCCTGCAGCTCAACTCCCAAGGGAAGGCCGTTGTGATGGTGACTCATGATGTGGAGTTCGTGGCAGAGTCCAACCCGAAGGTAGTCCTCATGGCAAAGGGAAAGATTGTGGCGCAGGGCCGGGCGGACGAGGTCCTGTCTGATGACGGTCTCATCGAGAAGGCATCGCTGGTGAAGCCGCAGATGGCCAAGCTGTTCAGCCAGCTAGACGGTTTTGGCTTTCCAAGAGATGTTGTGGATGTTCACAGGGCGAAGATGCTACTGGAGGAGAAATTGTCGGAGGTGAAGATTCGTGTCGCTCAGAGTTCTTAATGGATTCAAGTTCTCAAGCCTCAAGACCCCGGTTCACAGGCTGGACCCGAGAGCAAAATTCCTCTTGGTGATAGGGATAATCGTGCCCTCGCTTCTTTTCACCAACATCTACCTCCTAACAGGACTATTGCTGGTGCAAGTCCCGTTGCTCATCATAGGCCGCGTGACCAAGAGATGGGTCCAATCTCTCCGAGCAGGCATATTCCTTTCAGCCTTGATCTTTGTCGTGAACTACTTCACAGGACCTTTGGCGAACGCCATAGCCCTTACTTTACGATTTCTGCTGTTGATGACGACCTTCAGCTTCTTCTTCATGACCACCTCTCCAGACGATCTTGGGTTGGCGATTGACAAGGTCAGCTTCATCCGATGGCTCTCACGACGATGGCTTGGATACCCGAACGCGTTATCGTTCACCTTCACAACCGCAGTCAGGCTGGTGCCTACCATGGCAGTTGACGCACAGACGGTAGTTGATGCCCAACGGTCAAGAGGACTTGAGCTCGATAAAGGGAACTTGTTGAAACGGGTCCGGAATTACATTCCGATCCTGATTCCGTTATTGTTGATCGCGATAAGGAGGAGTCTCGAACTGGCTGAAGCGCTCGAGGCACGCGGGTTTCCGGGAAAAGAGGGGCGGACCTCGCTCTTCGAACTCAAATTCAAGCTCGTTGACTATCTCTTGCTGGGAATATCCCTGGCCGGAATAGTCCTATCCTTCTGGGTCTTCTTCCACTACAAGATCCCGACTATCTAAGGAATCTAACGGCGCGGGTCAAACTGTCGCCTCGAAGAGCGGGGCGGAAGATTGGGCTTCCCGGACCTCCGGGTCTTGCGTCGCGAGATGTACTCGCTAGTACCCCCCTTTTTGATCAGAAGATTTCCTGTCTGGCAGGGACAATGGGCGAGTTAGGCAGGTCAGGGCGTAGTCTGGGCTTGAATGACTATTGAGTTTGCCTGCTCTATCGAGCGGTTCACGAACGATTTTCAGTCGAGATCCAGGGGATGTTTCAGATCGCAAATCAGGGCTGAAATTGGGCGATTCTGCTCCGTGGCTTATGCTTCGTGGTGCGGGGGCGTCAGAAATTGACCATCCGGGGATCGCTTGATGGCTCGGCCTAGATCGTAGCTGGAGAAGAAAAAGTGGCGTGATGGCTGCGAGTAGGTGAGAAGCGTTTCTTCAGCGTCTACGAAGCGAGCCTTCGGGAAGGCCATGGGTTGTGGCATGCGAGCCAGTGTCCCGGTTGAACCTCCAACAGTGGTGGCTCTACCTTCGAGCAAATATCGATGCGTCTTGGGCAGCGAGGATGAAACCGGCATGCGGGAGGCGGATTAACAGGGCTTGGCACCTCCCCAGGCAGAATAATTCTGTGAGTCTTCTTCTTTGGGTCTGGTATCGGAATCGCCGATAGCAGCGCTACGGTATATGGATGTAGGGGGTTCTCGAATAGTTCGTCTGTCTCGGCTATCTCCACTATCTTTCCGAGATACATGACCGCCACTCGATGACAGATGTGTCGTACAGTACTTAGATCGTGTGAAATGTAGAGATATGTTATCCCGAGGCTTTGCTGAAGTTCTTGAAGCAGGTTCAGAATCTGCGCACGGACCGAGACGTCGAGGGACGCGACAGGTTCATCCGCTGCAATGAACTGCGGGTCGACTGCCAGAGCTCGCGCTATGCAGACTCTCTGTCTCTGACCCCCACTGAACTCATGCGGATATCTCTCCGCATGGTAATCTTCCAAGCCTACCATTCTCAGAAGCTCGTACATTCTGTCCTGCCAATGGCTGCGTGGAATATGCTTGTGCACCTCTAACGGTTCCATGATGATATCCGCTACGGTCATTCTGGGGTCGAGAGACGAGTACGGGTTCTGGAAGATGTACTGCATCTGACGTCTAAGAGCGAGAACCTGGACTTTCCTTCCTTTCTTGAAAATGTCTGTGATATTTTTTCCGTTGAAGAAAATATTCCCTGATGTAGGAGGCTCTAGGTATAGAATGCATTTTGCAATCGTGGTCTTACCGCAACCGCTTTCTCCGACTAGCCCAAAGGTCTCATTCTTCTTGATGCCGAAGGAGACTTGGTCGACTGCGTGAACATCTCCAAGTTTCCGTCTTAGTATTACTCCTCTCTCGTAAACCGGGAAATGTTTCGTTAGCTCGCTAACTTCGAGTACCGTTTCGGCCATGGGGGGTCAGCTCGCAACCGGGGATTTCAGATCAAGCTCTTTCCATCTATGACAGTGAGCCAGTCTTCCTTCCCCTATCGATTCTAGCTCTGGAACTTTGTCGATGCAAATTTGCTGGGCATATGCGCAGCGAGGGTTGAACCTACATCCTGATGGAGGCTCGATCAGGTTGGGAACGTTTCCTGGAATAACGGACAGTTTTTCCTTTCTTAAGGCAAGGTTTGGAACAGATGTCAGTAACGCTTGGGTGTAGGGATGCTTTGGCTTCTCGAACACTTGTTCGACGGTTCCTGACTCGCACACTTGTCCTGCGTATAGAACGGTCACTCTGTCACATACATCTGCGACTATTCCCATGTCGTGTGTGATCAGAACCATTGCCACTTTGAGCCGGTTCTTCAGTTCCTTGAGAAGGTCGAGGATTTGGGCCTGGATCGTTACATCAAGCGCGGTCGTAGGCTCATCTGCTAGGATTAGTGCAGGGTCACCGGCAAGGGCCCTTGCAATTGCTACTCGCTGCTTAGTTCCACCACTCAACTCGTGAGGATACTGATTGATCCTGATTTCCGGGTCCGAGATCTCGACGTTACGGAGCAGGTCGGTGGCCTTAGCGAGAGCATCTCTCTTGGAAATAATATGATGCCGCATTATTACCTCAGACAACTGTTCCCCTACCCTGTAAACGGGGTCGAGAGTTGTAGTGGGATCTTGAGGGACATACGCTATTTCCTTTCCGCGGATTTTCTGCATCTGTTTTTCCCCCAACTTTAGGAGGTTCTTTCCCTCGAACTCTATCGTCCCATCCACGATCTTTCCCGGCGATGGAACAATTCTCAAGATCGATTGGGCGGTAACTGTCTTTCCGGAACCAGATTCACCAACAACGCCCAAGGTCTCTCCCTTGCTAACGTCGAGGCTTATGTCGTCCACTGCTTTGACAATCCCGGCGTAGGTGAAAAAATACGTCCTCAGGTTCTCAACGCGTAAGATACAGTCGGTCAATGTGGAGGTTTCCACTATTCCCTAAGCCTAGGATCTAGGGCATCCCTCAGACCATTGCCGAGGAGGTTGAATCCCATTACCATGAGTGTGACGAATATTGCTGGGAACAAGGTTCCCCACCATGCCTGTTCTATGAAACCTGCTGAGGTGTACATTTGTTGGCCCCACGTGTTGGAATTGGGAGCACCAAATCCGAGGAAACTCACCGCGGCCTCCGTTAGGATAGAACCTGCAATTTGTAGAGTCCCGAGCACGATCACGATGTGAAGAACGTTTGGAAAGAGGTGGCGAAGGAGTATTCGGAACGATGAGGCCCCTATCTGGCGTGAAGCTGAGATGTACTCAAACTCCCGCACCCGCAACACTTCAGAGCGTATTATCCTAGCGGCTCCAGGCCACGAGAATGCTCCGATAATGAACACGACCAGCCAAATTCCACCAGTGGCCGTCGGTGCCAGCTTGATCGTTACCTGGAGGAAGACAAGCAACAGCAGGAAAAAAGGGATGACGAGGAAGACTTCGGTAAATCTCATCAGAACATTATCGATCCATCCTCCAAAGTAGCCGGCGACTAGCCCGATTGAAATCGCGATCAACATAACAAGACCGCTTGCGCCGAGTCCGATAACGAAAGCCGCCCGCGTACCATAAACGATCTCGCTGTATACATCATACCCTGCAAGATCGGTGCCAAAAGGATGAGCGGCACTGGGAGGAGCATTGGAAGCGTATGCGGGTGATGGGCAACTTGGGCTCAGGCCAACGAGACACTGAGGAGGATACAGCGCAACGAGTCTGTCAAATGCCGCCATAACGGCGAATATGCCTACGATTCCGAGCCCCACAATGGCAACTCTGTTGGTTTTGAGCCGTCGCCACGCGAGAGCCCATTGGCTCACTCCCCGACTCCGCTGGGCCCTTTCCCCTGTGGAAGTGGGCATCATGGACTGTTCTGTCATATGATCTCACTCGAGCCGGATTCTTGGATCAATGTATGCGTATGCAATGTCGGTAATGAGATTGGCGATTAGCGTCATGATCGTGATTATCACTACTATTGCCTGAATCACAGGAAAGTCGAGTTGAGTTGTTGACGTGACAAATTGTCTCCCAACTCCAGGCCAGTTGAAGACGGTCTCCGTAACCGGTGCACCAGCTATGAGACCTCCAAAATACAGCCCGACGTAAGTTACGATCGGGATGAGAGCGTTTCTCAGCCCGTGTTTGTAGATAACAGTCCGCTCGCTTAGTCCACTAGCGCGCCCAGCTAAGATGTAGTCTTGTCTCAGCACTTCGAGCATGCTCGATCTTACTAGTAGAACTATTGGGGCAAGTAGAGCGAATGTATACACGGCGGTAGGAAGAGTGAGATGCCAAAGGTGGTCCAGGAGCAGGCTTCCGTACGGGTACTTGTCTGGAGTTGTTGACTCGAATCCTCCGGACGGAAACAAGTGCAGGTTATAGCCGAAAATCAGGATGAAAGCAACGCCAAGGAAGAATATCGGTATCGAGGTCCCTACCAGGGAGGAGCTGGTAATAGATACGTCCAGGAAAGAATATCTTTTCCTCGCCGAAAGCACACCGACTGGAATGGCTATCGCCAGTGATAGAACGAGTCCTAGGAGCTGTAACTCGAGGGTCGCCCACAGTTCCTGGGCGATAAGGGTGGAAACAACACCGCTGGTGTAGGAGTATCCCAGGTTACCTGTGAAAATCTGGGTTAGCCATTGAAGATACTGTTGGTATATCGGCTTGTCGAGGCCAAGGAAGTGTCGAAGTGCCTGCCTCTGCGCCTCATCAATGTGAGGGTTGAGGGCAGTGTACAGTTGGACTGGATCCCCGGCCAATCTCTCAATGGTGAAAACGAGAAGAGTTATTCCAAAGAATACCGGAATCAGATATAATGCTCGTCTTACGACATATTTGATTACGGACAACTAAGCTCTGCTCTCTGGTCTCTCTCTTTGCATCATTCTCAGGACGATTTCACTTCTACAGAGGCCAGCAACCGCATTTAGCTTCCTAACTCCTAGACTTAGTCGGTTCTCTATTAGGAATATCGTAATCTGCTCAGCTTCTAGAAAAAGGGGAGAATCTACCCACTATTGTTGTCGGCATAAGCAATATACGCTTGATTGGACCATTTTAGAGGCATGCGACGCGACCTAACAGTCCGGAGCCTAGCGGTTCTAATCGTAGTTTTGTCCGTATTCATGGTTCTCGGCCCCCTATCCACGGTAGAAGTAAAAGGGGCCGGTTGCGCCACAGGACTCAGTCCTAGACTGCATGTCACCCTCTTAGTCCCAACTTCCAACCCCGCCAGACGCGCTTGGGCAGCCATAATCCAGAACAGTCTTCAATGCCTCGGAATGGACGTGTCCAGGGTTGAGCTTCCCTTCAGTCCCAACATATACGCAAGGGCGTTGAGTCCGCCAACAAGCATTGTCGGAAAGACTTTTGATCAAGGTGGCTTCGACATTCTGTTCGTCGGCTACAACTTACTAATTGATCCGGATCCCTATGGGCTCTACCACAGCAGCCAATTTCCTCCAGCGGGTCAAAATTACTACCTATGGAATAACACTCAGAACGACAACCTAACCAATCAGATCAAAACTACACTTGACGCTACTGCACGCAACAACCTGGTCAAACAGTGGCAGGTCTTAGCTTACAACGAGCTTCCATCGATTCCCTTGCTCTACACGCATGAAATAGTCGCGTTTGACAGCGACTATTCTAACGCTCAACAGGTATTCCAGACATACCACTTTCCAGCGTGGCCACCGATAGAACACCTAACAAATGCTACGAACACATCACAGTTCATCTTGGCAGAAACCGGACAAGCCCCCGGGGAAGGAGTTGTCCCAGAACTCAGTACCTCCTACTATGACCTCGCTATCTCCGGTGAACTATTCAGTGGGCTATCATTGAGAAATGACACAGTTCCCAACACGGGCCAAGCCATGATTCCCGCCCTGGCAGCCGGCACACCCGCAGCACCGGGCTGGTCAGTGAGTCCCGATGGAAAGACCTGGGACGTGAATCTTCGGTCGGGCGTGACTTGGCACGATGGACAACCGTTCACCTCCGACGATGTTAAATTCACTTACGATCTCTACCAGAATGACACTTTTGGTGCGCAGACGGAATCATTCGTTAAGAGCATCGTCGGCGGAAAGAATAACGTAACCATCACCGGCCCACTATCTGTAAGATTCACTCTGCCAGCACCTTACGCATTCTTCGTACAGAACATCTTGACAACAGCCATTCTACCGAAACATGTCCTACAGCCTGCTTTCGGAACCGACTACTCCAAAATAACCAACAGCCTATTCAACCACCCTGATACGGGGACCGCCGGGACACCGACGCCAGTGGGCACGGGTCCATACAAGTGGGTAAGCTACAATGCGGCAACCAGCACTTCTCACTTGGTTCGAAACGATAACTATTTCGATTTCAGCGATTGGGGCAGGGCTGCTCTTCTTGCCAAGAACCAGTTTAGGGTCAAAGATTACTATGTAAGAACCATCGTCGGAAGCGACGCCGCGATCACAGCCCTCACAAACCACGAGGTCGACTTTCTGGATAGCCAGTACCACTTGGAAACTCAGCAGAGCTTCCTAACCGGTTGGGGGGCCAGCAAGCAAACATCCTACGACGCCTTCGGTGTACAAGAGATGGGGGTTAACATGCAACACCCGATTATCGGCACAGGCACCGGTACGCCTTACGCACAGCAGTATTCGGGTAACAAAACAGCTGCAGCCAATGCCGCAAGATGGATTCGTCAAGCCATCAGTTACGCTACGCCCAGAGATCAGATAATCACCAGCCTGCTAAACGGCGCTGGTGTCGCCGCAATCACTACGCCAATCATTGGTAACTACAAGACGGGCGCCGCGGTGACGCAGGGCTTCAACCCGACATTGCAACCATATGCGTACAATCTTACAAAAGCCGGACAACTATTGCAATCCGCTGGCTACTCCCCGACTTATGGCACAAGCTTCATCGATGCGTATGGAGTCTACATAATCGTGGCTGTCGTGGTGGCAGCAGTAGCCGTTGCTGCTGTCTACGTTCTGAGAGTCAGGCGTCGAACAGCAAGCATCGCGCCCCCGGGGTCGGGCTCGGCACCTCCGGCCACAAGCCCATAAGTGTCGCCGAAGTCTGAAGCCAAGTTTTCTTAGACTCGCCTATCCATCACGCGATGGATAGGGCGAATCCTATGAGGGCTAGTAGTGAGGCTGTTACCATCCACTTTAGTCCGACTCTCTCAGCGTTTTTCTCCGCGTCTCTCGACCAGGGGGCCGTTCCGATCGTCGCGTGACCTATTCTCGATATCGAAGGAGTTGAGGACAACGCAATGCCGACTCCGGAAAGGAGACCAATGCCTCCTTCGAGCAACAAAACCAAGATCAGGGTGTTTCGAGAAATGAATCCGATACCAATCCGTAGACCCAGTGTGTCCACGAGCAGAATAATGAGCGCGCCGAGAACAGGCTTTGTCATATAGCGCAGAATCCGGCTGCTCCCCCTACAGGACCCGAGAATGGCAGACCTTGAGTCGTTCATTGCGTTAGAGGCCTAGAATCACTGGTATCATTCCGAGACTAATGGGGATTACGAGCCCGGCGGTTTTGGACCTTAGCCGAGTAATCTGGAGGGTGATCAGGGCGCCGCACAGAACAAAGGCTATGGTTTCGATGGACCCGACGAGTCCACTAAGCTGGAATGATGTTGCCACGAGCATAGAGTATGCAAGAAAGTCGCCAAGCCCGACTAGTGATGTTTCCAGCGGAAAAGTTGTCAAGGAGAGCACTTCGCGATATTTTTGCGGGCCAATCAGACGGGTCATTACATTCGTTTCCACAGCGAGAAAGTCCATTAGCGCCAGTGTTCCAAGAAAAGTGATTGTAAACAACGGAGAAAGTGAAGTGCCGATGAGAGCTCCCAAGAGTGTAGCCGACGCAATAACGAGGAGATTCGACTTTCTGCGGGGCAACGACCCATAGTATGCTTTGATCGACCAACGAATTCCCAAGTACCCCAGAGGAACCGCACTAAGGAACAGTATCGGGGCTGCACCAGTTAATTCAAACCAAACTTTGAACAAGACCAGACCAGACGTTGTGCCAGCAAGCATAATGCACGCGACGACAACCCGTACAAGTTGCTCTGGACGACGTCTCAGCCCATAAACGAGACCAGAAATTAGTATGGACGATAACAGGACACCGGTGACGATGTCGTAGCCTCCTGTCCCGATTTTCGTGGAGAAACCCGCGGCTCTTCCGGACAACACTACAGCGGCCGCCACCACAGTTGCAAAGAGGGGCGTGGCTATGAAGACGAGATCTTTGACGATACTGGCAGTACGCCGCTCTTCGGCCAAGAAATTCTGCCCCCATTAAGAATGAGTCGTCCTCGCTGATAAAGGCCAAGCCGTTTGAGAACGATGCGAAGACGGAACTACCCCATCTTGGATCCCCTGGTGGTGCTCGTTCAAGCCATTCGGGTTTGTTAGCAAACCCTATAGCTTCCAGAACCCACAGATAGGAACGTGTAGGAGGCACTTTTACACAATGAAAAAACAGATTATGGGAATAATAGTTGTAGTAGTAATCGCCGTAGCGGCTGTATTGTTGGCCCCGGTAGCCTTCGCGGGCAACGTAACCGTGCCCTTAACCAAGGTTACATTCAATGAGACTACGGGTTCCCTTTCCTTTGATCATCCCTCAAATACAACATCCAGTGTGACTGCCTACGAATACTATTACTTCACGCGGCCAGGAGGGTGGTTCCGCACCAGCGAGAACAAGGTCAATGCCAGCGCGGGTCAAGCGAACATCAACATTACTCTCGTATTCAGCACTCCAAGTGGTGGTAGTTCGCTGCCGATGCAGACACTGAGCGGAGTCGCTCTCGGAAACCGGACACACACCATCTACATCTCAGTCGACCAGGGACAAAGAGCATCGGGCACCTACCGATTGACCGTGACCATAGACGCGGCAGTAAAGAGTGCAGGATCTTCAACGTTCACAACTCAATCACCAAAGGGCTTCGACCTGGTCTGGAAAGTACCGTAGACCAAACAGACTACTAGATCGTCTCGCCGCCCCAAAGGGGGGCCTCCTTTCAGCTCCAACTATTCAGATCTCTGTCTGTTGCCAGGAGACCGTGACGACTCGGGGAGCCTTCTCGGAAGCTTTCCGTGGAAAGGATTCTCGGCATGCCACCTAGCCCCAAACACGATGAGTCTAAAGATTGCAGGAAGTATGTCGATTCCTTTTTCCGTCATACCCCCCGAACGACAGGTCTGGATGCATTATTCTTCTCTATTCTCTCGATCAGACCGGTTTCTTCTAGCTCTCGAAGTCTCCTGCTCAGGACTCTCGGGTTAAGTTGAGGGTTTGAACGGAGGAGACCGCTGAAACGGTCAACCCGTCTCAAGCCAACATCCGCAAGGATGAGTAGCGCCCATTTGCGTCCGAGTACGCCGAGATCTGGCCTGATCGGACGGGGCGGCGAAGAATTCTCTTTCCGCACTCCGGCCAGTTCGCTGTTGTATTGGCATTTACTGATACTATCCTTCTCAGTCCCCATCTAGGTTATAGGGAATAACCCCCCATCATGATCTTGGACGCGTTTTGCAAACGACGATAACCGATAATCTGAAACTCGTTGAGAGAGCATGGGTCGACAGCATCAACAGACGATCCCAAGAGGACTTTCTAGATCTCCACGGAGAATCTGTTGCACTTTACGACCCGACCCTGGGATCGCTGAAAGGGCGGCCCGCCCTGGATAAGATGTGGAAAGGCCTGTTCAGAATGTTCCCCGACTATCAGATTAGGAAGGTTCGAAGTTTTGGCCAGGAGGACTGGGTATGCTTGGAGGTTGAGGAGAGTGGAACCATGAGGGGGCCCATCCATGCTGGACCTCGAGAGATTCCCCTAACTGGTAAGAGCTTCAAGATACCAAGCTCGATCATTGCAAGAATCGATCACGGCCGCATCGGAGAGGTCCGTATCTATTTCGATGTTCTCGGTCTTATGGCTCAACTTGGCCTAGGACCCTGAACTCGCAGACAACAGCGTCGTCTCAAGAAGCAAAGTGAAATATCGAGATTCGGGCTTCCCTAACTCCGGTCTCTAGTGTCGTCTCAATTCAGTTCTGGAGAAATCCTTTCCATCATAGTCGCTTGGATCGTGCTCTCGGTTGCCATCACATATCAGAGCCTCATTGGTCTCCTAATAGGAACCGGAAGTCTCGCTATTGTTGCAGCCGGTTTTCTCGCCACGGCGACTGGATTTATCCTTCACGAAATGGGACACAAGTACGTCGCAATACGGCGGGGGTATGTCGCCCATTTCCGTCTCTGGGTCTGGGGACTCGTTCTCACCCTGTCGATCGTAACAATCTCGGGAGGGGGACTGGTCTTCGGCGCTCCCGGCGCAGTATACATTTCCCCCTCAGCAGCCGCGTTCTACGGTTACGCTACTAGTAGCGGACCTGCTGACCCGGAGGAAGATAATATGATAATTTCCGCGGCGGGGCCGCTCATCAACCTCGCATTCGCGATCGGGTTCCTACTCTTGGTTTTCTCAGGTCCAGCAGGTTTCCTCAAAACCATCGGGAGTTTCGGGTTTCTACTAAACATAGGACTTGGATCTTTCAACATGCTACCAGTCCCTCCGCTAGACGGCTCCAAGATATTTCGGAAAAACACTCTCATTGCACTTGGAATAGCTCTACCTCTATGGACAATGTTTGTGCTCTTCAGTTTCATCCTATAGGGCGACTCGATCCGCTCGATTGAGTCGTTTTCTGAAAGGCCTTAGACGCTCCCTCTCGTCAGTTGAAGCCCCTCGATCGCCTGCTTGACCTCGTCTACCGAGGCCCCATCTTCGAGTGTTGAGAGATCGCCGATCAAGCCTCCAGCTGCAACTGCTTTGATGACGCGTCGCATTATCTTCCCGCTCCTTGTTTTTGGGAGTAGTTGGACAAAGTAGATTGCATCTGGCGTTGCAATAGGCCCAATCATTTTCCGAACGTGGTTTTTCAACTCCTCAGAGAGCGCGTTGGAAGGATTGGCGATCTTCTTCAAAGTGACAAACGCAACAATGGCCTCGCCTTTAACTGGGTCTGGTCTTCCTGCAACAGCGGCCTCGGCCACTAAGGGATGACTAACGAGTGCGTCTTCGACCTCTTTTGTTCCAAGACGGTGACCTGCAACTTTGATCACTTCATCAGCTCTACCCAGCAGCCAGAAGTAGCCGTCTCCGTCGCGGAGCGCATAATCTCCGGGATAATAGAGCCCTGGGAACCGGGTCCAGTAGATCTGTCGATACCGTTCTGGGTCCTTGTAGAGTGTCATGAGCATCCCTGGCCAGGGTTTTCTGATGACAAGGAACCCCTTCTCGCCAGGGGCAAGGCTGTTGCCCTTCTCGTCGACGACATCCGCCTCTATTCCGGGTAGGGGAAGTGTGGCCGAGCCCGCTTTCAATGGGATCAGACCGAGTCTAGGGCTGGGTGAGATCATGATCCCACCAGTTTCTGTCTGCCACCAAGTATCAACGATAGGACATCGCCCCGCTCCTATCACATCAAAGTACCATTGCCACGCTGCGGGATTGATCGGTTCACCGACTGATCCTAGCAACCGTAAGCTGCCAAGATCGTGTTGTCTTGGGAGATTGTCTCCATGGCGCATTAGCGAGCGGATCGCTGTTGGTGCTGTGTAGAGAATCGTAACACCATAACGCTCCACGATGTCCCACCATCTATCGGGCTCCGGATAGTCCAGAGCACCTTCGTACATTACTGAAGTGAGTCCGTGCATTAGCGGTGCGAACACAACATAGGTATGTCCTGTGACCCATCCTATGTCAGCGGTGCACCAGTAAACATCCTCATCTTTTGCATCAAACACCCATTGTTGGGTCGCATACGCGAACACTAGATAGCCCCCGGTACTGTGAGCAATACCCTTGGGCTTACCTGTCGTCCCCGATGTGTAGAGAATGTAGAGAATATGGGTCGACTCAACATGCACCGGCGCAACATAGTCAGAAGCCTTCGCCATTAGATCATGCCACCAGTGGTCGCGACCATTTCTCATCGATACTGCATTTCCAACCCGACGGAAGACCAATACGTGCTTCACGCTGGGAGACTCCTTCACCGCGTCATCAACGACAGTCTTCAACTCCAAGACTTTCCCTCTTCGATAGGTTCCGTCAGCTGTGACGACGATTTTGGCTTCGCAATCTCGGATACGTTCCGCGAGTGCATTCGCGCTGAACCCTGAGAAGACGACGGTGAACGGCAAGCCGAGTCTGGAACACGCGAGCAAGGTAATCGGGAACTCTGGAACCAAAGGCATGTAGATCGCCACGGTATCGCCCTTCCGGAGACCGAGGTTCTGAAGGACACTGGCGAACTTGTTCACCTCGCGATGGAGCTCGCCATAGGTAATTGTCCGACGCTCTCCATTTTCGCCCTCCCAAAGATAGGCCGCCTTGTTCCTACGCGATGATCTCACATGCCTGTCTATCGCATTTTCGGAGGCGTTTAGAGTTCCTTCGACGAACCATTGGGCGAACGGTGGATCCCATTGCAGAACTTTGGTCCATTTTTTATGCCAAACAAGTTGATTGGCAATGGTGGCCCAGAATGATTCTAAGTTTCGTAGAGAATCTCTGTGAAGGGAGAGATATTCTTCCTTCGGCCGATAAGTCTTGTCGATGTGTGAGTTGGCGAAGTCTGACATTTGTATTAGCCCGGAAGGGCGGGGGCGGTCATATTACTTGTTTGCAAACCGCTACTTGGGGGTTCTGGGTGGAGTCAGCTTCCAGTCATAATCATCGATGGGTGTTAGCGACTCATAGTAGGTTTAACAAAAAGAGAGTTTAAGGTCGCACGGGGCGGTGGTTCTGCCTCAGCCCTCGCATCAACATCGAGCTTGAAGGGAATCGAGTTTGAGTGGCTAAGAAAGCACTGGCATGTCGAAATATATTGCCAATTGCGCAGCATCTGAAATGTCTACACGCCCGACTTTCATCAGGTCGGCTGCCGGGTTCCAGTTGGGAGAACCAGGTGACGATCCAAACGCGAGCGCAAGTGTTGCCGCGTCTACAATGTCTACATTCCCTCTATGAAGGATGTCTGGATTACCTGTCACTGCTAGGATTGTAGTCTGAGATTTGGCGTTCAAGACCCCGCCTAGAACCAGGCCGGAGGGTCCGAGGGCAAGTCCAAACTTAATGCTGCTTGCACTGTCGAACTTCAACGAAATAACAAATGTCTTGGAAAAGATGACAGCTCCAGTGGTGCTATTTACGACTACGACATTGACAGTGCCCGTTATCGTCTTGGCTACAGTGTCAACGGTCAGAGACCCGAACGCGTTCGCGGTCACACCATGAAATGATACATTCTGGTTGAAGGTGATCGTTTGGAATGGTGCATTCTGTGCGAACTCGGGATCGACGACAGTAAGGGGTTGTGCACTGCAGGAGCCGTTACATTGAGTCACTGTAACGCAAGTTGCTGTGCCGGTGACGCTGCTAGACGTACAGCCAGTCTGGTAGCCGATGGTGCTGCTCGTCCCGCTGACGATGTTGAAGGTGACCGTGAAAAGATTGCCAGTAGTTGGCTGTGCCGTCTCGGCGCCCAGAGACACTATTGCCAGACGTGCGACTCCGGGAACGTCAGTAGCCCCACAACGTGCGCCTATTACCACATGGCCATTGATACATTCAACAACGACGAACAACGGAGAGGGCAGAACTGTTGCCGCGTAGCCAATGGCAACGGGGTTGAGAACGGAGGGGTCCGTCAAGAGTGAAATGTCGAATCCGTTCGTCGAATTGGACCCTTGAATATTCACTGCCACTGTCAGGTTAGTTCCCGGTGATCCGGAAAACACGGGTGGTGGCGAGGGGCATCCGGTTGCGTCTGTTGATGTGATGCAGACCACGCCTGACTGAGCCGCGCTCACACGGGTCGGGAAGGACGAGCTTCCACTCAAGAACAAGAGAGCCAATAATAAGAAAAGGAACTGTTTCTTCAAGAAATTGACACGTCCCATTTCTATATCAATATGAATATAAGGTTTCGAGGATGAATTCTAGACGCTCAAGAAGCTGTCAGCCAGAGGCTTCCACGTCAGGGTTTCGAACCGCAAGGAACCGTTGAGCCCGCGTATCCCATCTGGGCGATAGACTTGCCACAGCTTAAAAACCGTCGATTGGAGTCCAGACGTTGTTACGAGCATGTCCAAGCTGAATCAATCGAAGCGGACCCGGAGCCTTGATGAGCGGTATGAGATGCTTAGGAAAACGCTAGCTCACTACCTTCTCCTTCAGGTAGGCACGTTCGTTGGACTCGCAGGTTTTGATGCGGTTGGTCCTGCGATGAACATGCTGACGGACATGAAGGCGAATCTGAAGGTTGAGGAAATCAAGGCGAAGAACCGGGGAAGTAGGGTAGAGGCTCTTTCCCTGAACCTGGCTGAAAGCATGGGGGAGACATTTGCTAGCGACTATGACGTTGAAACAGGCGATGGCGTCAGAACAGTGAAACTAGATCGATGCGGGTGCATAGAATCTGTTTTGGCCCAAGCAGACGCGTACGGGCTGACCAAGCCCCAGGCTAGGTCAATATTTTGCAGTACATGCATTGGCAGCTACAGGAAAGCCGCCGAAACTCTTGAGCTCGGATTCCAAGGAAAACTTCGTGGCGAACATGGCTGCTCAATGAGCTTCTCCAAGAAATAGGCCAAGTCGGAACGTCTCGATGAGGCATGGTTTGCGTTGAGCACGTAAGGGGTAATTCAGACTGTCTGGCCAAGCGAGCAGGAGTATGATTCGGTCAAGAGTCACCAGTGGTCGGACCCCTCGGTGAATCCACTTTTTGCTGTGCTTTTGGGGTTGGTACAAGGAATATCAGAGTGGCTACCTATCAGTAGCAAGACCCAAGTTCTGTTCGCATCAACTTTTCTCTTCTCGCTCCCTCTGGCCGTGGCTTACGCGTTCGGTCTGTTCATGGAAATTGGGTCGCTGGGTTCCGCGATAGCTTACTTCAGGAAAGACATCCGGTCTCTCTTTAGGGACCGAAGGCTACTCGTATACCTAATCGTCGCAACAACTTTCACAGCGCTAGTCGGCGTTCCCTTGTACTACACAGCTGACAAAGTTCTCACAAGCAGCCCCTACAACGTAGGAATCCCTATGATTCTTCTCGGGCTCGTGCTCATCGCGACTGCATTCTACATCAGATACTCGCGGAACAAACTGAGGCTAATAGCCGGATTAGAGGAGATGAAACTCAAGAACTACATTATCGTCGGTATCGCACAGGGCATAGCAGCATTACCCGGTGTGAGCAGATCTGGAATGACCGTTTCAACAATGCTGCTGATGGGCGTCAAGCCTGAGCAGGCTTTCAGGCTGTCATATCTCGCCTACATTCCTGCTTCTCTCGGAGCTTTCTTTGTAACTCTCATCTTCAGTAGGTCCCAAGTTGATATCGCAATACAGGCGGTGGAACCGACGGGCGTTCTTATCGCGATCGTGACCGCGGCTGTCATTGGGATCTTTGTCATATCCTACTTGCTGAAGTTTGCAAAGACGAGTAGGATTTACGTAATCGATTTCGTTCTTGGCACGGTTGCTCTGACTATTGGAATCGTTGCAACTGTGCTTTCGCCGCAAGCGCCTCTGTCGTAGCCACTAAAACGAGCAAAGCTTTGTTGAGAACGGGTTGCTTTGCACCGGACTGTGAAGTTTTCGGAAAGGTTCGAATCTCACTGGGGATTTGACCCTTGTAGGTCCTGGCCGGGAGCTGGGGGAACAGGTCCGCGTGAGAAGTGGGGGTCTTCTCGTGGCTGGCTCGGTGGGGTGTTGTCGCCTTTGAACGATTTGAACCAGACTGGGAAGAAGCTCTGGACCGCTAAGGCCAGCAAGACGAGGAATAATACTTGGATTCCTGAGAAGATATTCGTGGGTAGCCGGGAACTGGTAAATCCGAGGTCTACTGCGAACTGAGTCGAGCTTCCGATAATCTGGACAAATCCCGCTACAGCGGTTAGCGCGAAGCCCCTTCTTAGGCCCGTCCCATTCAATCCTCTCGAGAGGATGAGGGATAGGGTGGTGAGGACGAGTACTGCTCCGATAGCAATTACGTCTAGGGCAACCGCGACAGTGTCCAAGGATTCAGGCACTGAGATGTTGAAAGGGTCTCCGCTCAAGAAATTGTTGTAACCCTGGACCTTACGCGTGGGACCCGCATCAAGAGGAATCAGCGGCAAACGGGGAAACAGTGAACACGTTTCGGTGTTATCTGTAACGAGTGGGTGATGTGAAACAGTTACAATGGGGATTTCATCGTTCCCTTTGCGAAGGTAACCATCGGAGCTTAGGATTTTAGGCCAAGGAGGTGAGCCTGACGCCAAACAAGAGAGGGTCTTTCGGTGGCTATGGGATCGAACTAGACGAGCATCTCGCCACTGTACTCGGTGGGAGGGAAGGACAGAAGATCACCCCATCCGAGATGACCAAGAGACTCTGGCAATACGTAAAGCGGCACAACCTCGGCAAGAAAGACAGTAACTAGAAGACTGTCCCTTGCCATGGCCGCATAATTCCCAAGCCCACTTTTTTGGGCCCATTCAGTCTTATCCTATTTCATGATAGAGCAAAGAGGACATGGACGCCGAATAGGATCCGATCGATCTCGTTCTTGTGCACGAATTGTGCCGACGCAGGTTACAGCACGTTTACAGTAGCCGATTGTAAGATGGCATAGTCATGCCAGCTTCACCGACAAGGACAAAGAAAGCACTACAAGAGTTAGCTAGGGTATTCAACAAGCTAGCCTCGGAGCTCACCTCAGACCTCAATGCGGCAATTAATGAGATCGACAGCTTGAAACGAGAAGTTCAGAGACTAAAGTCCAGTTCCGGAAAGACAAACAAGACGTCAACCTTGCAGAAGAAATCTGTTTCATCCAAGACGAGTCGCCCTCACGCCACAAAGGGAACTCAGCAGAATACCCACACAAGTCATCACGAATCGGGCCACAGCACCAAGCCGTCAGACGAGAAAGGTTCGTTTGTATTTCCTCACGAGCCGTTCAACCCGTCTCCGCCACCCGAGCCCACTCCGCCCGGAAACAACTAGCTAATCACTCCTAGACCAAATCCGGCCGCGATTGAGCGGGCAGGGACGAAACCCGACTCCTCGCATCCATTCATTTCTCCATTTTTCTTGTCGAACTGAATTTTCGATCACCCTCTGCTTAAAAAGTCCCGACCCACTCTGGCTAGCGTGGTTAGAAGAGGTCAGTTTATTGGGAGTAATGCTCACCCCAATTTTGAAGAGAGAGCAGACTAGCCTCAAGGCTCTCAGGGGCACGTCCTTCGCGATCGACGCCAGCATTGAGATCCATCAGTTCTTGGCGCTGGTCAGAAAGAGAGATGGTAGCCTCTTCACTGACTCCCAAGGACGAGTAACCTCGCATCTTATCGGTCTGATCACAAGAACCAGTCGGTTGATAGCAGAGTTCGACATGAAGCCCGTCTTTGTGTTCGATGGAAAACCGAATCCGTTGAAGAGGAGAACGATCGAGATGCGGCGGGAAGCGCGAAAGAAGGCGGAAGTTGAGTATGTCGAGGCCGTTTCGAAAAAGGACTATTCAAAAGCGTGGTCGAAGGCGGTTATGACCGGTCGCATCACGGGATCAGTATTGGACGATTCGAAGCATCTCCTAAACTTGATGGGGATTCCGTGGCTTGAGGCCTTGGAAGATGCGGAGGCCCAGGCCAGCTATATGGCAGCTAGAGGCGATGTCTGGGCTGTCGGAAGCAAAGACTACGACTGCTTACTCTACGGCGCCCCTATCCTTGCGCGGTACTTGACCTTGACGGGACGCGAGTGGCTTCCGGCCCAGAAACGATCACGACCTCTAATTCCAGAGTTGATCAAGCTTTCTGAGAATCTCGCCCTCCTTCGAATAACGCGAGAACAACTCGTAGATCTCGCAATCCTAGTCGGAACCGACTTCAACGAAGGCGTGAAGGGAGTAGGACCGAAGAAGGCCCTTAGACTAGTCCTCGAATACGGGTCGATCGAGCAAATGCCTGAAGGTATCAGATCAAAGCTTACCGAGGATCTGAACAGTGTTCGACAGCTCTTCTTGAAACCAAGGGTCCTAGAAAAATACGTGCTGAAAAGGTCTCAACCAGATCGCGAGGGACTCGTTAAGTTCCTCGCGGAGGAGCGCGCTTTCAACAAAGAAAGAGTAGAGCGACTGATAGGACGGCTCCCTAGAGGGATCGAGAAAACGGATGCAGGTCTGGAGAACTGGCTCAACTAGAAAAAAAACCGATCGAGTTCTCAATCGTCGCCCAACTATGTCGAGCTCTTGAGGAGACAACAAAAAGAAACGAAAAGATACGACTCATCAGAGAAGTTCTCAGAAAAGCCAGACCGGACGACGTGTCCTATGTCACGCTATTCTTAGCTGGAAAACCGTTCCCCGAAGCTGATCCTCGAGTCCTTGAAATAAGCTACGCGACCCTCTCGACAGCCGGGAAAACCATGAGCCAAACACTCCTTACGGAAAGCGCAAATCCACTGACGATGGCAGAAGTGTTTAGAACTCTAGGAAGGCTCGCCGAGGTCAAAGGAGCGGGGTCCAAAGAGAAACGATTGGCACTTCTTGGCTCACTTCTCGCCAGGACGACACCTCTGGAGACCGAGTATCTGACCCGAATGTTACTGGGCGAGATGCGAATCGGCGTTGTTGAGGGAGTCTTGTTAGACGCTATCGCGGAAGCGTCGGGGGTCTCCCGGCATTTAGTCAGGCGCGCACACATGCTGCATGGAGACATCGGGGACGTCGCTAGGTTAGCTATGACGGATGGAGGGGCGGCGCTTGAGAAGGTGGGACTAAGACTCTTCGTCCCAGTGAAGCCGATGCTGGCGGAGGTGGCTGAGGACATCCGTCAAGTTCTCGCGGAGCACAAGGATGGTACCGCCTTCGAGTACAAGTTCGACGGCGCCAGAATCCAGATCCACAGACAACAAGATCGTATTAGGATTTTCAGCCGGAGACTCACTGATGTCACCGACAGTATTCCGGAAATGGTAGATTACGCCAAAACCAAAGTGAAAGCTTCAGAGTTCTTGATAGAAGGAGAAGTCGTCGCTCTCGGCGAGGGCGGAAAGCCAGTTCCCTTTCAGGACCTGATGCGTCGCTTTCGCCGAGTCCACGGGATCGAGGAGATGGTCGATAAGATTCCGCTGCGACTCTACCTCTTCGATGTTCTGCAATCAGAAGGAAGGACTCTGATAGATCTCCCATACACGGAAAGATGGGAAACCCTCTCTAGCTTAGTGCCCGCAGAATCTCTTGCTCCAAGAATTGTGACCCGAGACCTCAGAGTCGTGGACAATTTCACACAATCCGCTTTGAAAGCAGGCCATGAAGGGTTGATGGCCAAGTCCCTAACGAGCGACTACTCGCCAGGCGCTAGGGGCAAGAAGTGGTTCAAGATCAAGCTTGCCGACAGGCTCGACGTAGTCATAGTCGCTGCGGACTGGGGCAGCGGAAGAAGGGTAGATTGGCTGAGCAACTACCATCTAGCAGTTAGGGATGAGGACACCGGTGAATACCTAGTCGTTGGTAAGACGTTCAAGGGTCTGACTGACGCGGAGTTCGACATGATAACCAAGCGGCTTCAGGAGCTGAAGACTCGAGAGACGAAATGGACGGTTCACGTGAAACCCGAGATAGTGGTCGAAGTTGCTCACAACGAGGTTCAGAAGAGTCCCCGATACAAGTCGGGGTTCGCTTTGCGTTTTGCAAGGATCGCGAAGTTTAGAGACGATAAAACCCCGGAAGAAGCCGACACCATCCAACGACTACGCAAGCTGTACGAGAAACAGTTTGAAAACAAGGGCAGAATGCTAGAGGAAGTCGCGTGAAGGTAGCCGTTCTTTACAGTGGAGGCAAGGACAGCACCTACGCTACATGGGTTGCTCAGCATCAAGGCTGGGACGTCGAGGATCTTGTGACCGTTCTGCCGAAGGCTGTCGATTCCCTCATGTTCCACTTTCCGAACGTGCGTTGGACAAAGCTTCAGGCTGAGGCAATGGGTCTCCCCCATCATACCATTGAGGTAGCTGATGACGAATTGTTGAGCCTTCGTGAAGGACTGAGCCAGCTAAAGGCCGCCACTGGAATCGAAGGAGTTGTGACCGGAGCCGTTGCTAGCGACTATCAGAAATCTCGAATCGACCAAGTCTGTGATGCGTTGGCGTTGAAGAGTTTTGTTCCACTATGGCGGAAAGAGCCGAAAACGCTGGTCAATGACCTGAAATCTGCCGGGTTCAAGATAATTCTGTCGGGAGTTGGAGCTGCTGGCCTTGACGAGTCATGGCTTGGGCAAGAACTAACAGACCAGCGATGGGAGCAGTTAGAGAAGGTCTCGAGAAGACATGGAATTCACCTGACCGGTGAGGGAGGAGAGTACGAAACTTTCGTCATTGACGCACCCGGCTTCCAGAAACGAGTCAGTGTCAACAAGACGGTCAATCGGTGGGACGGACAAAGCGGTTACCTGATTATCGAGCAGGCCGTTTTAGAGAGTAAGTCGGCGAACTGATGTGCCAACTCCTTGTTCGATCTTCGCAGGATCCAACCTAGTATACTTCCTGTTTTGCATCAAAACCCTCCCATCTACTATCGTTGTATCGACATTGTACCCACTTGCTGAGTAGACAAGGTCAGAGATCACAGTCTCTTTCCCGTGGATCGGCATCATGTTAGGCTCCCTCAGATCGACGAGCACCAGGTCAGCCCGCTTACCCTTCTCTATGCTTCCAATCTCCTTCTCTTTACCAATCGCATAGGCGCCATCAATGGTAGCCATATCGAGAACCTTCTGGGCATTAGCGACTGTTGGGTCCCACCGATGAGCTTTGTGAGCCAGAGCGCAAACTTTCATCGTGTCGAACATATCGAGACTGTTATTGCTCGCCGGCCCATCCGTTCCGAGCCCGACGGGGATTCCTGCTTCCCACATCTCAGGCAATGGAGCGACGCTCCCTCCTGCCAGCTTCATATTGGAGACAGGACAGTGAGCGACTCTAACGCCTCTTTTTCCATAAAGTTTGACTTCCGATTTTGTAAGCCATACTGAGTGGGCGGCTAAGACCCGGTCGCTTAGGAAGCCAATCTTGTCGAGGTAGTCTACTTCGCGCGATTTCTTGTCTCGTTCGAACTTCGCTTGTTCTCCTCGGGTTTCGGCAATATGGATGTTGATGAGCACGTTTTCCTTCTCGGCTTCCTTTTTGCACCAAAGAAGAGTATCTTTACCGCATGTGTAGGGAGCGTGCGGCCCGAAGGCGAACGATGTTCGCGGGGACTTCAATGCTCGGATGTGTTGCAGCAGCTTCAAGGAGTTTTTTCGTTCCCTTTCTTTGCCCTCTTCGGTTGGTGGGTCGATCATTCCGTATGAGAGTATTCCTCTAAGTCCTGCCTCCTCTGTTGCCCGGGCAACGTCTTCCATGTGAAAATACATGTCCACGAAGCATGTTGTTCCTGTTCTCGTCATTTCCATGGCGCCGAGAAGCGCGCCGTTGTAGCACATTTCGCCGGTGAGTCGTTTCTCAAGTGGCCAGATCTTCTTCTCTAGCCATTGCTGGAGCTCTAGATCGTCGGCGTATCCTCGGAAAAGAGTCATGGAGAGATGAGTGTGAGTATTGATCAGGCCAGGAATCAGCACTTTACCCCTGCAGTCGATAACCTGGTCGTTCTTGGACCCTTGAGTTATGCCCGTGTCCCGAATGGTTCCACTGTCGTCGATGCTGACGGAGGAGTTTCGGAGAACCTCTCGATCAGGGTTTTGAGTAATCACCCAGTCGCAATTTTGGAGGAACAGTCCCACGTGTTCTACGCCTCTGCGCGTAGCTGGGTTTGAGAGTGGACGCCTTTTGAAGGCTTGTAAGGCGCATCCAGGAGAGCTCTAACGTTCAGGGCCTTGGCTTTCCCAATTCCAGCTCCCACCGCCATTTCCGTCACGGAAGCACTGAATGTGCGTCTTAGAGACCCAAAATACGATAACAGCTGCTCAGCAGTGCGAGGTCCAATCCCAGGCACAGAGCTGACAATGGATTCTTGAAGTCGCTTAATATCCTCCGACCTAGGCTTCCGAACGACAAGAGGGGGTGGCCCGCGATGGCCCATGTAACGTCCTCCTTTCCCAAGGGTGACCAGGAACTCTGCGGTTTCTTTCGCATCGTGAGTGAAGAAACAGTGCATGTCAAAATCCAAGACTGCAGAAATTAGCGCGCCCCAAAGGGAACGAGGGTTCCTGGATCGCTTGAGTTCATTGTCTAGGTTGCCCTCGACGATCAGAATCTTGTCTTTGTATGATTCGCCTATCCTATATGCTTGGTCGAATAGCCTTCCGCTAAACAAGGAAGAGACGAAATCCCTGGCGGATTTTCGTTCAACAGCATATTCGCCAACTATGTAGTCAGCCACCTCAAGGACTCTGTATTCAACGGAAGCTCCCTTTGACCGGAGCTCGTCAGGAACTCCTGACGGCTTCTCTCTTTCATCAACAGCGATTCGAACCATTATGAGTCCGGAATTTGAACGATGCCGTCACAACAAAAAACTATGCAAAGCCATTGGCGAATAGAGTCGGAGAGTCGTGGGTTACTTCACCTTGGTCTCACGTGAGGAGATGCCTCCTGAAAGGAATCCTCAAAAGGGACTGTTCTCGTTTTTCGCTTCGGCCTTGATGGGCATCCCGAAGTCAGCTGTCCAGCAGTTGTTGAAGGAGAGCGAAGACCACGCATGTCGGGAGGCACCGGAGATCTGCGTCAAGGTCATGGCTATCGCAAACCTTCCTACTTTATATGGTGACTTCCAGGCGGTCGCGTTCTGGAACAACTTTGACCGAAAGGAGCACGCCGCGTTTGTCCACGGCGATATCTTCGAGAAAGAAGATATCCCAGTACGATTGCACTCCGAATGTCTCACCGGCGATGCAATCGGCTCCCTACGGTGCGACTGCCGAGAGCAGCTTCAGGAGTCCCTTACACGAATAGGCAAGATGGACCGTGGAATCGTTCTCTATCTGAGGCAGGAAGGCCGTGGGATCGGCTTTGTTAACAAGATCAAAGCCTACCAATTACAGGATGCAGGTTTCGATACTGTTGAGGCGAACAAGAAACTGGGGTTTAGGCCTGACGAGCGAGATTACGATATTGCGGCGCACATGCTGATGTCGCTTCACGTGAGATCGGTCAAGCTTCTCACGAACAATCCCGACAAGCTGAAGGATTTGCAGCTTCATGGAATCAAAGTGGCTGAGAGGATACCTGTTGTGATGCCGCCTAATCAGTTCAACAAGTTCTACCTAGAGACAAAAAAGAAGAAGCTTGGTCACATTTTGGACATAGAGCAGCGGGACGATCTAGTCCATCCTCGTAGCCAAAATTGAGAAAGGCTACTCTGGTTTTTAGTCCCCAGAGCCTGGCTCTCTGAGCTTCATCTTGTAATCTTGGACCAATTTCTTCTGTTTCGCATCGAGTTCGCCGACCCACTCGTATCTCTCCGTGATGCGCAGATAGAACCCGAACGGATCGAGTATTCTGAAGTCGCGACGTCCCCATTTTTTCGACTGCAGTGGTTGAACGACCTTTGCGAACTTTCTCACGGTCTTGTAGAGGCGTTCCACTCGATCAACTGGGATAATTATCTCGACCCCATAACCGCATTTTGTATTCTTACTGAACCGCCCGAAGTAGGAATGGCGGTAAACTTTCTCACTCCCCCCGTAGAAATTCAATACGCTTCTCTTTCTCTTCATCACGAGATAGTCCTCGCTTCGCCATCGCAGTTTGAAACCGAGTCTTGAGTAGAACTCGATTGTTCTATTGAAGTCCGGGACGTGAAGCTCAATAAAGACATCCGTTAGCATTGCCATCGACCATGGTTAGAACAGTGCAATTATTTGAAGACCCGAATGTATCGGTAGATCAATTATCAGAATTCTACAAGGTGGAGGGAAGACCACACACCTACCTTATGTTTGTAACAACGATAGACGGAATTGCTGTTCCTCTCGAACTTGGGCAACGTGGGGGATCCGAAATTGCCCTCCGGCAACTAAAGAACAATCCCATAGGCGCGGGAGGTTTCACGGATAATAGAGCCCTACAATACGGGTGGGCCACGGCCGATGCTGTCCTAGGAGGGGCGGGAATCCTGAGAGACAACCCCGACACTACCTGGTATCCCAGAGACAAGGACCTACAGGAACTCGTGACGAAGAGAAGTCGTAAACCCGTCAGGGCAGTCGCGACTGGGAGAGGAGAAATAGATTTGAAACACCCTGTGTTCAACCCGAAAAAGGAAGAGTGGCAACCTCTAATTTTTACCACAAGCAAAGGAGAAGAAAGGGTCAAGAATCAAGTAAAGCGGCTACAGGTCGAAGGCCACAAGTTTCCTCAGTCCCTCAAAATATTCGCCATTGGAGAAGCTAGCGTAGACCTTACCAAAACGGTAGGGATTCTGCGAAAAGAGTTCAGGACGGAGCTTCTCGATATTCAAGGCGGGCCCATTCTGGCTGGGGGCGCAGTCAAAGCGATGCTTGTCGATGAGCTTCGGCTAACCGTTTCTCCCCAGATCATGGGCGACCTCAATTCCGAAGGAAAGAAGAGACCCGGTTTTGTTACCAGCATTCATTTCGGAATAGACGACTCTCCCCTGGCAGAGCTTGAGGCAATTGGAGTCTCAGGGAGTCACATCTTTCTGAGATACTTGATGAACTATAGGAACTAGAGGGGCCCACAAAATGGAGATGTTTGCGATGAGAGAATTCCAGTTTTCATCGGCCGCCTCACTCGATGTGGACGAGAACGCGATGCAGGGACATAACTACGAGTTAAGAGTAGTCGTTAAGGGGACCCCAGACGAGAAAGGGGTTATTCTAGATACACGCATTATCGAGAGAATCGTCAACCAAGAAATAGTCGCGAGATTGGATAAGAAGAATCTGAATGAGATCATTCCCAATCCCACAATGGAGCGGATATCATTATGGATCTGGAAGAGACTCAAACCCTCAATCAAGGAGCTCTATGAGATTAGGGTCTGGGAAAACAGAAAGAAAGGAACTAGCGTAATTTACAGAGAAACCTGAGTTCGAGGCGAGTCATTCTAATGGCTGGCAACGACTTGAG
The DNA here is from genome assembly GCA_035935655.1 of Candidatus Bathyarchaeia archaeon. Lineage (NCBI taxonomy): Archaea > Thermoproteati > Candidatus Bathyarchaeota > Bathyarchaeia (SeqCode) > Bathyarchaeia archaeon. Next base: position 40,491 of record DASYWW010000012.1, on the reverse strand, counting down.
TTCAGTACTAGCGTACCACGAGGCTACCAAGCACTCTGAGGTTAGAATCGGCGCTTCCGGTCATTACCTGGATTGGGACAACAAACCGGCGCCATTCAAAGAGTACAGGAATCTTCCTTCCATTGCCCTTCCGCGCGATTTTCCCATTCCCCAAAAGAACTCTATCGAGGCGATCAAGAACGCGAGGGAAGTGCTTGGAACCAAGGAGATCGATGTAGGGGTCCTCTCTGAGCTTCTCTTCTTCTCTGCGGGCCTTACACGGAAGATGAGATTCGGCAAGGAGTTCTACTTTATGCGGGCAGCTTCCGCAACAGGCGCTTTGTATCCCATCGAACTCTACGTAATCTCCGGTCCAATCCCCGGTCTAGAAGCGGGAGTGTATCACTTCAACCCTCTACAATTCTCGCTAGTAAGGCTGCGAGATGGAGACTATCGAGCGGCGCTGAGTGAGGCAGGGAGTCCTGATGGCGTGACCTCATCAGTCACGTTGGCATTCACATCTTTAGCCTGGAGGAACGCGTGGAAGTACGAAGCCAGATCCTATCGTCACTGGTTCTGGGACTCAGGAGTCATTATCGCCAACCTTCTCGCAACCTCGAATTCTGCGCGCCTCGCAGCCAGAGTTGTCCTTGGCTTCATCGATTCCGAGGTCGACAGGCTTCTAGGTCTAGAGGCAAAGAAGGAGGCAACTGTAGCTCTAGCAACAATCGGAATCGGCACTAACAGAGAAACTTCTAGCACTCATAGGCCGGTTCCGAGTCTTGACCTGGAGGTCAATCCTCTCTCAAGAGAGGAAGTTGACTATCCAATGATATGGGAAACGAATGAAGCCTCTCAGCTGAGACGCAAGTCGGAGATCGAGTCTTGGAGGAGTCGCCCAAGGGTATCGAAACAAACGAGTCCGACTACCACTCCCTCCTTTCCATTGCGAGGATCGGAAAGAGATCTCTTTCCACTCCTAGATGAAGTGATTTTGCTCCGGGGGTCCACTAGGAAATTCTCGCGCGAACCTATCCTTTTTGACAGTCTTTCGACAATAATCCAGACCTCTCGAACCAGAATCCCTTTGGACTTTCTGCATGATAACGAGTCATTGATAGACTTCTATTTCATTGTGAATGCTGTCGAGGGACTACCCCCGGGCTCCTACTACTACAACCAAAGAACCCGCGCTGTCGAAGAACTGAAGGCTCTCAGTAGCCGGTCGATGTCAGGCTACCTCTGTCTTGGACAACAGCTCTTCAGCGATGCAAGCGTCGTATTTTTCTTGATGACTGACCTGAATTCGGTTCTGGAGTCTCTTGGAAACAGGGGCTATCGAGCGGCGCAGTTTGAAGCTGGTGTAAGGGCTGGAAAAATCTACCTCTCCTCATATGCCGTTGGACTTGGCGCGTCCGGTTCCACCTTCTATGATGATGCCGTCACGGAATTCTTCTCGCCACACGCTCGTGACAAGAGCACGATGATCGCTGTCGGGATCGGCAAACCAGCATACAAAGCAAAGCCGGGAAAGATTCTTCCACAAATAGGACCAAACCGATAGGTCGCTAGTCTAATCAAGACTCCGAAGAGTCCGCGGCGGCAAAGTCAAACTTCCCGTTAGGCAATCAGATCTAGTGCCGCTTGTCCCTTTTTCTCCTGACCTAGTCCCGAACTGTGACGTAATGAGATGAATGGAGGTTACGACATGGTTTTGGGAGAAATCTCGCCAACTCCTCTTAGGGATTCTTGACTGAGAAAGGCCCCAATGAGCGACGTACAAGGTAGTAATGAATGAAGAAGTCGGTGCCGCTTCGTAAGAACAAGCGCGCCATCAACACGATTCTTGCAGCACTCCTGATGGTTGTCATTGTAGTCGTTGCCTCGGTCATGGTCTACGCCTGGTCCACCGGGCTACTGGGCAGTTTGCTAGTCAAGCCGACAGTCGGTCAGGAAGCGCTCAATGTGAACTCGTCAACATTCACGTCAAACACCAATGTAACCCTCTACGTAGGCGATTCCGGTTCGATCAGCGTAACGCTTCAGAGCTACTACGTCAAAGACTCTATGGGCAATTCATACCAACTGATCAACTGGGCCGGGCCAACTATAACCCCTGGTGGAGTGAGCCCGGCAAACTTGGCAATTAACAGTAGCTGTTCCGGCTGTCAACTAACGGGAAATGCGTTCACGTTTACCAACGGCTACGCATACACGATCGTCTTGGTCAGCACACGCAACAACCAGTTCACATTCAATCTTAACCGGTAAGAACCCATTAGTTTCTCTTCCTCAACACTTGTAGTTGTTTTTCTTTACACGGAATAGCGAGGTCAACCGACAGATTGAACAAGCGAGATGCAGACAATAAGAGGCTGAGCGATCACAGCGGCGATAAGTGATGAGCAACAACATTTGCCCCAAGTGCAACAAGCCAATTCGTATTCCTCAGGAAGAGGTATCCATTATCAGTACAAAAGTCGGAAAGGGCAAAACAGAGGATCGGATGGTGCACAAGGTATGTCCATCAACCGAACCAATTGGTCAAGTTGGCGGCCAACAGTATTGCACCAACTGCGGCCACGCTAAGTTGATCCATTCGCCTAAGTGCTCGTATTCAAGTTTCGACTACCACTGTGATTGTAAGGAATTCCGCGGGTGACTCCGACAAAAATTCTCGATGCAAATGATCATGAGGATATGATGAACGAGATATGAACAAGCGTTAGTCGGCCCTCTCGCGGGGGGCTTGAGATTGGAATCACTGGATGCAAGGCTGAGGCTACTGAAACGGGGAGTCAACGTGCTCATCTATGCATCTGTGGTTCTAGGATTAGTTCTCTTGGCACAACTATACGCGCTTATGGTCTCTTCATGGCTATTCTTCTCAATCCTCGCCGGTTGGTTGCTTTACTTGGCGGTCGCAATTGGAGTAGCGAAAGGTCGGAAGAGGGCGTACCCTCCAGCTCTTGTTCTCTCAATGGCAACTCTGGCCGTTTCTCTTCCACAACCAGAACATTACTCGCTCGCGGGGGCTGGACTGAGCTTGGCGGGGTTGACGTTCATCGCAGGCTCGATCCTTCAAGTCGGCGTAATAGTTCTCACAGCCTCTTTCCTGATTCTAAGACGTGGACAATCTCGCGAAAGGGCGATTCCTGTGCGACCATGACTAACGCTCTCGGCCTAAAATCAGTGAACGGGAATCCGAAAAGTTTCCTCCAAAGGACCAAATACACGCTATTTCCTCAAGGCGTGTAGATGCAACAGATCGATGGCGCCCGGCCACGACCACGAATTGAGACTCTTGCTGACCTGATTTTCGGGCTCTCGCTTTCAATTGGTTCCATCGCACTCATAGCGAATCCTCCGAAAAACACGGGAGAGATAACCACGCACATACTCGCATTCGCATACACGTTCTTTGTTCTCATCACTGCGTGGATGATCTATACGACGTACATGTCTGTCCTGCCAATCGAGACTCGAACGGTCACATTCCTCAATGTGGGGCTACTCTTGCTGGTTGCGATTGTTCCTTACCTGCTGAACGGTGTTGAGGTAGTGGCTCCCGCTCTAAATTCGGATCAGGTATCCATGATCCAGAATTATTCTTCCCAACTCTTTGCGTTGGACCTCGGAGGAATCCTGATGATCTTGGCAACCTTCGCTCACGTTATTAGTTTGGAGGAGAAAAAGATCGTCGCCCCAGAACTCGTTAGACTCTTCCGGAACGGGCGGAACCGTATGGTGATTCTCGCGCTTCTGACACTCATTTCGGTAGCGCCGCAGTTTTGGGAGTGGACATTGTTGGGCGTTCCGATCAGGCTCTACTTGTGGTATCCGCCGCTAGTATCCTACTGGGTCGGAAGAGCAATTAGACCGGACAGTCGTACCTACAAACTAGCCTAGAACTAACTAGGAGAAGCTGATGAAATATTCGCGGAGCGTAATTCCTTAGCTGGATCTTCGCTCCTGCACGCTGGCTGGATATTTCTCGGCATTTTTTTGGAGCTTTCTCTGAACAGCGTTGGAGATATCAATCCTCAGAATATCAGAGAAACCCAGGCAGTGGATTATGACGTCGGACAACTCGTTGGAAATCTTCTCCAGTCTTTCCGGGTCATTCAGCATTTCTTCGGCTTGCTTGTCAGTTTTCCATTGGAAATGCTCTAGGAGCTCGGCTGCGTCAATGCAAATTGAGCCCGCCAAGTTTCGAGGAGTGTCATACTTTCTCCAATCTCTACTGTCCCCGAATCTTGCGACCGTTTCGACCAGCTCACGGACTGTAGTTTTGCTATCCCCGCCAGAGACGCGCATGATATTCGACGGTCGTTTTCCTTGGTTTCTGATAAATAACGGATCATCTAGAGTCGGACTCGGCTAAGACTACCCCGAGAACCATCCAATGAACCAGTTTGGTGCGGCCGCCGGGATTCGAACCCGGGTTCCCGGCTCTTTCCATGGTAATGGGAAGCCGGTGTCATAGACCAGGCTGCCCGTCAACCTCGCAGTTGAGCGCTGACTCTGGACCACGGCCGCTGTTAGGCTCGACGGGGCCACTATTTCTAAGCGTTTTCTCTGTTTCCCAACTAGATCTGTATCGGCACTCCGTTAGGTTCAACTATTCGCAGTGGACTAGGATACAAGAATCCTCGATGAGAATGATTGGCAAGATCGCTGCTATCGCGGGGTTTTCTCTTGTCGTTGCACCCGCATTGTTGGCGATCAACGGTATGCTTGATAACACGAACTTTACGACGCTGTTCATAGTCGGATTCGTACTGATAATCGTGAGCAGCTCGTATAGGGCAAGGTCTACCCAGCAAACAGAAAAGCTAGACTAGATCGAGCATGTTGAGACACACGGAGTTTGCCGCTAAGCTTCCATGAAGTCGGACGCTTTCGGCGGCTCGAGAGAGAGTCCCTTTCGCTTTCTTATGCCCTCAACAACCGTTTGCAACAAAGAAGTAGGAACAGGCGACCATCGAGCGAACTCCAAACCCCAGAACGCTCGTCCCTGGGTCTGACTCCTCATGACCTCAGACAAGTCGAAGCTTTCGGCGGTTGGCATCTCTCCAACTACGGAGACCAAGTGTCCCTTCTGGTCGACTGACACAATCTTTCCACGCTTCTGTGTAATCACACTGGTCACGGCCCCCAATAGCTCATTCGGAACGCGAGTCGTAATCTTCTGAACTGGCTCCAGTAATGTCGGCGCGGCTTCCAGGAAGGCCACGAACATTGCTCGACGAGTCATCGGCATGATCTGTGCCGGACCCCTGTGGACAGGGTCTTCGTGAAGACTGACGTCGCTAATCTTGACCTTCAACCCTCGAATCTGTTCGTAAGCAATTGGACCTTCCTTGATTCCCCACCTGTATCCGGCCAATATCATGTCCTTCACCTCTTGCACGTACTGCGCTCCCTTGGTGACGTCCAAGATCATGTTGAAGGGTTCGTCGATGCTCCATACTCCACGAGCCTCCTCAGGCTCCCATCCTACTCCTCGAAGGAGCTTGGCCATCTCGGCTTTGTCACCATACTCGCTGAGCTTACCCTGCTTGATCAGATCCAAAACAGCATCTTCGAGGGGTTCGACTTCAATGTAGATCTTGTTGTGCTTGTTCGGAGATTTACCCTCAACCGGACCCGCTTCCCTCCGCACCGCCTCTCGATAGATGACAATGGGCTTAGAGGTGACAATCTCCATTCCAGTCTTGGTGATCAGAGTATTTGCAATCTCAAGGTGAAGCGTGCCCATACCAGAGATCAGGTATTCGCCAGTTTCCTCGTTGATGCTCGTCACAAGGTTCGGATCTTCCAGCGAGAGCTTTCTCAAGATCTCAACCAGCTTGGGAAGATCTCTGTTGTACTTCGGTTCCACCGCTATGGTGACAACTGGCTCAGTGACATAGTGGACTGCTTCGAAGGGGACGAATTGCTTCACAGAGGCGAGGGTTTCTCCTGCCTTCACGTTCTCTAGTCCAAGAAGCGCGGGAATGTTACCTGCGCTAAGATGTCCGACAATCTCCCGTTGCGGTCCCATGTATATGGCAACTTGCTGGACCCTTCCCTGGGTGCGCGAGTTGATCAGAAAGACAGGCTCTCCATCCGTGACCGTACCTGAGAACAGGCGACCAGTCGCAACCACGCCAGCCTGCGGGTCGACAACGATGTTGGTGACGGACATTAGTACCGGGCCCTTGTCGTCGCACTTGATCATAGCCTGGCCATACTCGCTGTCTGGGTCTCCATGCCAGATCTTCGGAATCCTGTAGACCTGCGCTTTGTGCGGCGGAGGCATTACCTCTACTGCCATTCCGAGGATGGCCTCGTGAATGGGGGCTCTATTCTTGAGCTCCTCCACCTTCCCGTTAACGTAAGCGTCGACTACGTCGGAGAACTTGACTCCTTTCTTCTTGGCGACAACAGCGTTGAAGCCCCATCTGTCCTTGGCTGAGCCCATCGCCACGGTATTGGTCGCGAAGTTTACCTTCCACTTCTCTCGGAACTCGGGCTCAGCGTAGAGATCGAGGAGGGCGTTGAAGTCCTTGATTATCCGTGCGACCCTTTCCTGTATCTGTTCAGGATTGAGCTTCAGCTCCTTGATCAAACGGTCAATCTTGTTAATGTAAAGAACGGGCCGGACACGCTCCTCGAGCGCTTGTCGCGTCACCGTCTCTGTCTGAACCATCACTTCTTCAACGGAGTCGACGACAACGACCGCTCCATCAATAGCGCGTAGTGATCTAGTAACCTTGCCCGAAAAGTCCACGTGACCGGGAGTATCGATGAGATTGATGACGAAAGGCATGTCGTTATGCTCGTAATAGAGACTGACGTTTGCAGCCTTGATAGTCATCTGGCGCTTCTGCTCCTCCTCCATAAAGTCCATGGCCAGAGCTGTGCCAGCCAAAGACGGCGAAAGCAATCCGGCACCAGACAAGAGACTATCCGTCATCGTAGTGTTGTGGACGACTATACCGTTAGCGATGAACGTGTGATTCTCTGGAACTGTCAGGTCGTAAACGTCGAATGAACCGGTACGTGTCCCTATCTCACTTACCGGGATAGGTCGAATCTCTCCCTCGAGAAGCTTGCGCCATTCGCGCACTAGGGTGAAGGCGGTATCTTTCGAAGGCCTTGACGCAATGAACTTTTCAAAAGCGCTAACGAGGCTTTGGAAGATCGGCCTTGTGAGGTTTTGCCTGCCTGACTCGTAGCTGCAGTAAAATGGGATTTTGGATTCCAAATATGAAGAGGGAATCCCCAGTTGGTTCCTAATTTCCCGGAGAGTCTGCCAGCCGATAGGAACAATTCCAGTCTTTCTGCTGCTCACCGCTTTGCGAGCGAGAATATGCAGCGCCACACGCTTTCTTGGAATGGTAAATCCGATTGTCTTCTCAAACCTCAGAGTATCGTGCCCTGATACTGTTATTGTGAAGTATTTTCCTTTCTGGCGGATTGTTGGAATGATCGAGAATCTCAGCAAAGAGATTGATACTTGTCTTGCAAACTTTCGACTGGCAGTTGTTAGGGAAATTACGGCGCTAGTCCTTTCAACCCCACCGTCTGTATCAAATTCCCCTCTGAGGAACGCAGCGACGTGTTCGTTTCCCATCTTGAGGACCAACTTGGGAAAGACAATATTGTGGGCCTTGTGCTTTGTGGGGTACTGGTAGGTGTCTTCGAGGAATCTGATGAGGCTGAAACCACCGTGGTGATCGAGCCGATAGGTGTTTCTTCTCTTGTCCTTCACGAGGATTGTGCTGACCCCGAAAACTCTCTGAAAAATTTGGGAAACGGTCTCCAGAAGCGGCCCGTACCCGTTGTTGAAGCTAGCCCGGTTAGAACCATCACCCCAAAGGACACCAAGAAGGTAAGCCAGATCCTGGAATTGCTTCCGAGTTCGTGGCAGTTTGATTAGGTTTGAAAGCCTGCCGGGCTTGGCACGGCTTAGCCGGTATGCCATTCGGCGTATGTGATCATAGACGCGGTCCCTGGGTATTCTGAGCGAATCTGTGATTTTTACCAGATCGTCTAGTCTGATTCTACCAAGGGCGAGTCCCGCTCTGAAGGCCTTGAACGAAGAATTTGATCGGAGGCTGGAATAAACCTGCTTCATTCCCTTGTCGTTAACCAGTCGCTCAAGTTCTTCGGAGAACCTTCCTTCTAGATAGACGATGTAATACTGATGAGAACTCATCACTTCCAAGATTTCGGACTTTATTTCTTCCATTCTACTTGGGATGGAGCGTAGGGTGTTCGGAACGAGCACCAAGTCATTTCTCTTAATCCCGTCTGCCCTCTTCTGCCTGACTATTCCATCCTTTGCTATTGTGAAGAATGGATGCTCTGGTGTCGTCTCCACAGAGTAGCCGTTCCTAAGGGTAACCTTGACTAGCTTGTTGCTGTGTAGTTTCCAGACGTGTGAGACGTTCCGGTCTTCCATCTTGAGGGTCCGGGGATTCAGCGAGTCAACTTGAGCCATTGAAGGGCCTTTTCTTCTCAGCTTCTCGTAGATTTGGGCAATCTCTTCTATCCGCCCATCGGATAGGGTAATCATACTTTCACCGTCGACACATTTCCCGTGGTCCACGTGGGCGATGATGCCTATGTTGCGTATCTGGTCCTTGTTGGAGACGATCTTTAGAATGTCCGCTGAACTCTTGAAACGGGGCAACGAATCCTACCTTTCTAGCTGAGGAGAATCAGCGAATCCCAACTGTACTCTATTATATATTGCGCCAGAATGGATCTGAATCGATTTTCAAACTCGTACGTTCTGATGTGAATTGGAGATAGATCATTGCAGTTTCCCCGACGGTCTCATGTACGATCTGGAAGGCAACACTTGGATAACGAGTGAAAGAAGCGGTGAGATAACTGTCGGCGTGACGAGTCTTCTCTCCGCGATCGCGGGAAAATTCACTTCTGCTCGCCTGCGGCCTGCGGGATCACGAATCGAGCGAGGTAGAAGCTTGGGTACCCTTGAAAGTCTGAAATTCGTTGGTCCTATTCGATCGCCCGCTTCAGGGCTCATTTCCGCGGTAAACGGTGATATCATCAAGAGACCGAAACTTCTCAACGACGCACCATATACTGATGGATGGATTGTCAGGCTGAAACCATCGAGTCTCAAGTCAGAGAAGGCCCTCCTATCAGGGGCGTCGGGTGCGACAGAGACTTTCCGGAGAAGAATTGCCGAATTTCACGCTCGTTGTTTCAAGGCCTTTCCTGACCACGAGATGGTTGAGATTGGGATGGAGTGTTCTGCCGTTCTGGTCCGTCTAAACGAGCTTCTCGCGACAGTTCCAATAGGAGATGTTGTTCATCTTGTGACCGATGATCCCACCTCTTACGTGGAGATGGTGCGTTGGACGGACCAGACCGGTCACGAGTTAGTTGACTGGCGGCAGGAAGGAAACCTCTTCCACTTCATCGTGCGGAAAGCACTCTGACATCAAAGCACGAAAAAGGGGGAAAGGAAGAGAGTTGTTGGTGCATTTCCTTATGCTGAAACGGGTTGGGCTATCGACGGGCTTGGTTTCTCGATAGGGTTTCGCACTAGGTTCCCCCACTCGGTCCATGACCCGTCGTAGTTTCGCACGTTGGGGTAGCCGAGGAGGTACTTTAGCACGAACCAGGTGAACGAGGATCTTTCGCCGATGCGGCAGTAGGTCACAATGTCTCGGCCGGCGACGATGCCCTTATCCTCGTATAGCTTCTTCAGTTCGTCTGGGCTTTTGAAGGTGCCGTCTTCTCGGACGGCATGGGACCATGGAATGTTGACTGCTCCAGGTATGTGGCCTCCACGTTGCGCGTGCTCTGTCGGGTACTCTGGTGGTGCTAGGACTTCGCCTGTGAATTCTTTTGGTCCTCTGACGTCGACGAGTTTCACGTTGGGTCTCCGGTAGAGGTCGAGAGCTTGTTTGAAGTAGACTCTGACGCTTTCATCGGGTCCTGAGGCCTTGTAGTTTGCGCTTGGGTAGGTTGGGATGTCTTTGGTCAGGGGTTTGTCTTCGTCGATCCATTTTTTCCGGCCTCCGTTCATTAGTACGACGTTCTTGACGTTGTAGTATTGTAGGTCCCAGAAGGCGTAGGCTGCGAACCAGTTGTTGAAGTCGCCGTATAGGACTATCTTGGTGTCTGGGGTAATTCCAGATCTTGCAAATAGTTGCTCTAGCTGTTGTCTCGATAGGATGTCTCTTTCGAGGGGGTGGTTGAGGTCCTTCTTCCAGTCGAAGAGGACCGCGCCGGGAACGTGTCCCAGCTGATAGTTCGCAACCGAGTCATAGTCAACCTCGACGACTCTCACTTTCGGATCGTTGAGATGTTCCTGCACCCAGTCGCTACTCACTAATACTTCGGGGTGTGCGTATGACATACGTCATCTAGCTCGCGCGCTATAACGTATGTCATATTAATTACTTCCTTGTCCTATTCCGCTAGGAATATTTCTCTTTCAGGCCCAACCAACTCTACGGGCGATATACCTCCTACGTGATAGGCGATTACACTGCTCAAACGTCACCTCCCCCACTTTTTAGCCCAGAATAAGCCCCTGATGACGAATCCAAGCCCGACTTGTTTAGACTCCATTTTCCGAAATCAATCAATCTTCTGAAAACCAGTTCGTGAAAATCGGCATCGTGGAAATCGGCCACCTCGAAATCCCATAAACTTGAAAACACGTTTCTGAAACCACAAAAACAGTGAATTTTAGCGACCCCCCCAGGGGACCTACTCAAGTCCCCCTCGCCGCGCCCTTCGCGCGGCTAAATCGGGACTTCTATCATGAGCTTCTCAAGAAGCTCCTTGTACCGGTTCCGGATCGTAACCTCTGTCACGTTCGCAATCTCCGCAATCTCCCGCTGCGTCTTACGCTCATTCGTCAACACCGTCGCAATATACGTAGACGCCGCCGCAATACCCGCCGGACCACGCCCACTCGTCAGCTTCATCTGCCGTGCAATCTCCAAAATCCGAATAGCAATACCCTCCGCCTTCCCCGAGATAGTCAGCTTGTTCGAAAACCGAGCCGCATAATTCCTGTTCGCAGACGGAGGAACAAACATCCCGAGCTCCCGCAGCATGAACCGGTAGCTCCGACCGATGTCCTTCTTGTTCAGCGTCGACACGCTAGCAATCTCATCCAGAGTCCGAGGAACACCACACTGACGACACGACATGTAGATCGCCGCCGCGGTCACGTTGTGAATCGATCGACCACGGATCAAACGCCTCTTGATAGCGCGACGATAAATGACAGACGCTGTCTCGAGAATATTCTTCGGTAAGGAAAGGGCCGAGGACAACTTGCTCAGCTCCGACAACGCAACAGCCAGGTTCCGCTCCGTCGCGTCCGACACGCGGACACGTCGCTGCCACTTCCGCAGCTTGTACAACTCAATCCTTTGATCGGCCGAGACGCCCTTCGTCCCCGATGGACGATCACGCCAGTCGATAATTGTCGAGAGGCCCTTATCATGAATAGTATACGTCATCGGCGCACCAGTGCGCGCTCTCTTCGCTCGCTGTTCGTCGTCAAACGCGCGCCACTCAGGCCGTGTATCAGCAATCTTTTCTTGCACAACATATCCGCAGGCCATACAGACAACCTCCGCAGCGTCATAGTCACGCATCAGCCGTGAACCACCACACTCCGGACACAATCGTATCCTTCGCGAACTGCTCTCTGCTCCCCGCTCTAGCGTCTGGCCTACTTCTTCAACCAATTCTCCCTTTTTCTCCTAATTATCCTCTAAAAGGTACAAGACCCTGCCCGAGAACCCCTCACCGGCACCTTCCGGTCTTACGGAGACATATGGACTCTTCACAGGACCGAGAATATTGTTGACAGTCCCTATCTTCTTGATCTTGTAGTCAACCACTCGGGTCCGCTCTGCTGGCACCGGTGGCTGCTCGAGTTTGACTATGAGGTTACCGCTTTTAGACATGTGCAGAACTTTGCCAAGCCGTCTTAATCCCGCACCTGGCACGCTCCAATGAAAGGCGAAAAATGCCAAATCGCGTATATAAACATTGATTGGACGAGAAAGACTTCTAATTCAGCCAGGCCCATACTCTCCAACAACAAGGCTGCTTGTCGGAAATTGATCCGCGAAGTCCAACTCTCAAACTTCATGTCCTACAAGAACACCAGCATTCCACTCCGACCAGGCCTAAACCTGATCATAGGACCCAACGGCGCAGGAAAATCATCCATACTCCTAGCAATAAGCGTCGTCTTGGGCCAAGCATACACAGAGCGCGCCAAAAAGCTCAGCGAGCTGATACGCTGGAATGAACAAGAAGCCCGCATTTCACTTCTACTAGACAACGAAGCCCCGAAAGGGGCTCGACCATTTCCACAAGCCAGATCAGACAAGGTCCTCCTCACCCGAGTCCTCAAGAGATCTGGAGATTACCACTACTTGCTAAACAACAAACCAATCAGTAAGACAAACCTGGTCGAAGGACTTTCCAGAATAGGACTCAACCCTGACAACATGCTTGTGATAATGCACCAGCTTATGGTCGGACGATTCGGTTCGGTGAGCCCAATTGACAAGCTTCTTCTCTTGGAAGATGCCGTAGGATTTGGAGCGTATCGCCGGGAAGTGCTCGACGCTTCCTCTCGATTACAGAAACTCACAACTGAACGGGAGACAATGTCTTCGGTCCTGGAGGGCACGAGGGAGACGTATTTGCATTGGCAGCGGGAATACGAGAAATATGAGTTGAAAAGGAAACTCGAGGATCAGTGGAAGGACCTTCAGAGAGAACTCCTCTGGAGACGCATTATCAGAAGAGAATCCTCACAAAAACGTGTGAAAGACAGAATCTCTTCCCTTCACGCCAAGATAGATGAAACGAGAGAGGAGTTTGAAACATCTCATAAACAACACCAACAAGTCCTTATCGACCTCGCTAAAGTCTCCGAAGAACTTGAGGGACTTAGGGAAGAACATCTGAAACTTGAACATGGTCGAGGGCTTCGAGCAGGCGCACTAGAATGGATCTCAAAAGCCACTGACCTCCTCAGAACACAGCAGCACTATCTGACCTCGCTTCAGCAAAGGGCTCCCGATGTGAGCGTCTCGTCTGAGAGCAATCAACTTAGCCAAGTGTTGTCGGATCTTGGCGGCGAGCAGGAGCGAATTTCGAACACTGCAAAGACCGCGGAGCAGGACTTCGAGAAAGTGCGCACAGGCATTTCCGACTTAACCTCGCAACTCAGCAAGAATACCGACCTTCTCATAGAGTCCAGAGTCAAGAAAGAGGTCAGCAACTTCAAGCTTGCATTAATGGAACAGGAGGTTCAAGAACTCGAGGTCCAACTTCGGATTGGCGAAGATGAAATCGGTCCCCTTCGAACACAGGCCTCTCAGCTGGGACCAGTCTTTGAGAGTCCTAGAGACCTCCAACAGATTTCACCAGATGTCGCTTCCGTTCAGGAACGATTACGCCCGTTAGCTCATCTCTCGGCTGAAGTCGAGAAGATGTACAAGAGCTATGGAGAGCTTTACGAGGATTTAAAGAAGAAAGCCGAGGTGGTGGAGCACAACAGGTCGGAAGTTCTCGGCGAACTGAGAGATCGGTTTGACCGATGGAAACTGGTCATGGACAAGCTGCTGGAGGATCTCTCCGCAAGATACAACACGCTACTGTCTGAAGTTGGATCAAATGGACGAGTCGTTATCAAAGCCTCCAAAGATATTGAAAAAGCAGGGCTTGAACTCTATGCAGGATTCAAAGGAAACGAACCAGTATCGCTGGACGGTCTAGCTCCAAGTGGCGGCGAGCGGACTGTTGCACTGATCGCATTTCTACTTTCCCTACAACAGTTCATCTCGTCTCCTTTCCGAGCAATCGACGAATTCGACGTTCACATGGACCCGCGAAACAGGGAAACCGTATCCAAGCTCATTCACGCTGCATCACGAGCCACCGATTCAAGCCAGTACATTGCGATAACCCCTGGACAGGTGACCCTTCCCGAGGACAATGTCCATGTCATCGTAGTCCAGAACGTCGAGGGTAGTTCAATGGTTAAGGAGATCGCATGACCACGACGGAGAAGGTCCATCGATTATCCGGCAGACGGGAACTGGAGGAACTGGTTCAGACATGTATCTCGATAGAGAACCGCAGGTTCAGTCCCTTCCTTCTGGATATCACCGAAGCACTTCGTATCATTAGACGCTACTCGAACCAGTTGAGGACGCTGGATGACCACCTACTGGACATGCGTGCCATCACGAGCGTGGCTAGAGTCGTAGGATTGCAAAGCGCAAATCTCAGATTCCAGTCCAGCGCTCTCTTCGTCGATCCTGCTATGGTGAAGCAGAAGCTTGATTCCCTTTCGAGAGAACAATTGGCAGAGTTTCTCCTCCTGTCATGGCATCCGATAGTAGAGCTCGAGCAACTTACTCTCGCTTCGACAAAAGAAGCTAAGGAATTCTGGGATAAGATGCTCTCCTTCTTCGAGCGAAGAAAGAGGCTTCATCTCGGACCCTTCGACAACCCTGGTATCGCCAATTTGGGGGAACTGGCTCGGACGCGCATAGTCGAAGAGAAGGCTTACACAAGAAAAATGCAGGATCTCTGGAAGGAGCTCAAGGACAGAGCCGATGAAGATCGGAAGGTGGATTACTGGAATTTCATCACGGGGACCGACTTCGCTGCCACTATCACCCGAGCGCAACTTGTCAGCTTTCTTGTCAGCTATGGATATGCAAACTTGCAACGGAAGGGGACTAGTATGCTACTAGTGCCGAAAGCAAGACCTGAGCTCCGCCAAGAAGGATCGGCACTCAGCTTTCCCATCCCCATAACAAAGGAGGCTTTGATACGGGCGAAGTGAAAAACGAGCCAACCTACTACCATGAAAAGGTCAAGCGGGCAGCACACATCCTCTTCTTCAAACGAGGGAGAGTACCAGGTGCTCGGTCTTGGGAGTTGAAAACGGGGCTCGGAAAAGGGTACACGAAGGTCCTAGAGCAGCTAGATGAGGGGTTGAAAGACTTGGACCTCGAAATCAAGAAGGTAGAACCACAGTCTCTCTCCGATTACAAACCTCTACCAAGCGACGGGGAAGAAGAATCCCGATATTTCGTCCGTCTCAAGGGAACTCTCACTCCGAAGGAAGCGAGACTTTGCGGCTGGAGAATCGACAATCTCGCCGCCTTAGCCGCCGCTTTGGCGCTTGTAGTATCGAAACAAGGGAAGAGCGAGAGGAAGGAATTGGAAACGGTCATCGGCAATAAGGCGGGGCGTTGGAGAGCACTGACCCTAATGGACACGTTTCTCCGATCTGGTTATCTTGAAGAGGACGAGGAAGGTCTTGTCAAGCTGGGTTGGAGGACCCGTGCTGAACTGGATCTCCCAAGCCTAATGATGCTCCTTGCCGAATCTAAGGCACAAGCGGCAGAGAGTAGCAAGCCTGTTGAAGAGGATCAGGCGTCGATGGAAGGCTGAAGACTCCCTAGGTACCTCTTTGCTTGTGGCACAGCGGCCTCACACAGCTTGTCGAAAGGTAGTATTTTCTCGTCCCACTCGGAGACCTCTTCTGGATGCAGTTTCAGGAATCCCTTATCCTCGCTCACTGTGCCCCATACCAGCATGTAGCGGCGGTCAGTGTAGCCGCCCGTTGGGATCCCGGTTATGTGGTTGAAGAGAACCCCAACACGAGCCCCCATGATTGTTGCGGGAGGGCTGGGTTTCTTCAGAAGAATCTCACCATTCTCGGACAGAAGAAAGTCTGTCGCGACGCTAAAGGGGAACCCATCTTTGTCTATCCATGTGACTACGCCGTATCTGAACGATGATACCCTATCAAGGTCAACAAGATTTGAGGTTGTCAAACCTTGATTGCCTCCGCGGGTTTGGATGTGTCTCCGTTCTTCCATGCCAGAATCTTCTTCGGTTCTATTTCGACTACAATTCTTTTCCAGAACCAGCTGAACCGCTCCCGGGCCGCAAGGAATCCGTCGATGTAAGGCTCCTTCTTCCGCCACATGGGAAGATACCTCTCCCATCCATGGTCGAGGTCAGAATCATCGCATTTCGCAACGCCTTGGACGAGGACTACATGCTTCTCTATTCCACTGCCTTCGGGGTTAGAGAAGAGAAGCGAGACCTTCGGGTTTTTCTTCATATGTTCGATCTTTCGCGAGAACAGTATGCTAGATGTTACGGCGAACTTGGGTGGGTTATTGTCGTAGAAGAAGAGTAGGGGAAATGTCACGGGCTTTCCGTTATCTATCGAAGTGAATTCACAGATCAGGTAGCGATCGAAGACGTCTTGAACCCAAGTCGGAGTTTGGATCAACCTACTCGACCTTGCGCATGCGCCCTTGATAGCCTCTTGGCTATAAGACCGCCGATTGAACTATTCATGCTTCTTTCGGGATCTGTCTGAGAAATTCTTTGGGGTACTGTTTCGAATTCAGGAGTGAAAGGAATTCTCCCTTCTTGATGGAAGCCCTAGCGGATTCCAACTCCTTTCTCTGGGCTAAGTGGTCGTGGACTTTTGCTTTTGCGAGCACGTCCAAGACTTTGCCCTCGTAGAATGGCTCTAGGTCTTTCCCTTGGCAAACGGCGCAGTTGCAGTTCGTCGAGTTTCCTCTTATCTCCTCATAGTCTTTCTTTTTCAGAGCTCCCCAACCCTTTCGATCGAAAACATTGATGACCTCTTTCGTGAGAGGCGTTGGGGGCGGCGGGACAATCCATCTCGAGAAACTGTCTATGCTGAACATAGGCAGGATCATTCCTTGGCTGCAAGGCATAGGGCTGCGTCCCAATCGGATCTTAGGTGGTACCTGGAAGGCATGCAGCCAGACCTCGGGTTTCCGCTTCTTGAACTCCTCCATTATTCGAAGAGCGTGGTAGTGGAAGGCGCCTCGAAGGTCAATCCCGATCTGAGCCGACTCATGCCTCTCGACAATCTTAACGAGTTGTCCAGCGATGTCCTTGTTGTCAGTGGCTTGGATAATCGGCATCAGCGGCTTCTCGACGCCGCGCTCTTCCATCCACTTTTCTGCAAACCGTAGTTGTCCCTCGAAATCCTCTGGAGACATGTCTACTGTATGTTGAGCTGTAATGATGTCAAGTCCGGCAAGATATTGTAGATCCAGGATTGTCTTGAGGTCCTGAGTGTCCTTCAGCATGGCTCCACCTTTGAAGGCGAGGTAGAGGAGGCGAGCAGCGTCAGGGCTCGTTTCTCTTGATAGGAATCGTGCCGTGGATTTCAGGGCATCCTCTTGGGTTAGAATTCTCTTGATCGTGTTGGGCGGTGCGAGCCTGGCGAGAACAGCTACCTCCCCAGGTAACGGATCCTTTACACCGGCCGGCTTGAGAGCGTTTCTTTCAGGGCTGATAGGAAATCTATTAGGGAGAGGAATCCGCATTTGTCCGATCCGGAGTTCGGATTGGATCGCGTTAGTCTTCGAGTCAACTTTGATTTGGGCTAGCTGAACCGTTGACATTCGAGAACGACTGAGTCACGCGGGTAAAAAGAGGCTTCGATCGCTTAGCCAGAGCTAGTAATCCTGGTCTGGGTCTGTACCCTCTTCTGCTGGCTGGGCGACTGTATCGTCAGGCTCTGCAACTGATTCATTCTGCTCGGGAACTGATTCGTTCTGAGGCGTTTCATCTGTCCGCTGTTCCAGCTGGGGTTCGGGTGCTCCGGCCGCTTTCTTCCACGGAAGTCGGAATAATGAGCGATGGGGCCTCGTGGTCTCACCGGAAGGCTCGTTAGGGTTTTGGCCGGCCATCTTGGCCTTGTAAGCGTTCAACTCTACCGCCACGAGATGTCTTCGTATAAGGAACATCATTGTGAAAATTCCAGCTGCGAATACCGTGGCGTTAACAATGATCGAGAGATCGATTCTGGTTATTGGTACTCGTAGGATAAAGTAGAATTGTGCGACCGCGTAGACGGAGCCGAAGGCGAATACTAAGAAGGGTAGGATTCGGCTCAAACGTCTGTCGGGGTGGTTTGCCGTCTTCCTTGCGAACGTCTGCATCGCGCCGATAACAGATATTATCATCAACCCGCTATCGGCAAGGGGATTTGATGGCTGGTCTTGAGTAATGTAACCGATCGCGATGGTTGTCGCTCGGTATAGTAGGTAACCCCAGAGAACTAGAAAAGTTCCGCCAGCGAAAACCGCTGCTTGTGGTTTTTTCTGTACTATTACCCTCCATCCCCAGAGTGCGGTGAAGAAGTAGGTTGCGAGGAGGAGTACCGTCACGATCATTGTCCAGATGATTATCTTGTCGGTTGCGCCCTGAACGTTCCGGTAGGTCGCGCTTAGCCAGTTTGAAATTGCCCATGTTCCGTAGGTCAGTGGTGCGATGGGGAGGAAGAGTGTTGATATTCCGAGGGTCCTCATTAACTTCCTCGCGTTTCCTTCACCCGTTAGGCCTCTCTCTACTTTGACGAGGAGCTGGGAAACAGGTGTGGCGATGAAGTAGGCTTGAAGAAGAATCCACGTGTAGAAGATAATGATGAACGCGGGGAATATTGGGAGTGCTTCTACAGATCCTGCCTGTTGGATCCAGTACGCGATGCCGGCGATCATAGGCGCGTATGCTATTACGAGTATGATGACACGTCTGGTCATTCTGGAGAACAGAATTGGACTTCTGAATTTTTCTAGTAAAGCGAATGGGGTGAGAACCAGGTATACTCCCGTCGTACTTGCGCCCGCGATGAAGATGATCGTCCACGCTTGTGCAAAGCCGAGCGTCGCGCCAACGTACGCGGTTGCGAATAAGAACGCCATGAGTGTGGTGAAGATTAGTGTGTGTCCTCGGACCCCCGGAGAAAGGAGCAGTCTGATTGAGCTAGGGACATAGAATCTAGATTTCTGCTCTGGTAGGGTCAAAACTTGCTCTCGCTAGGCTAACCTATGTTACCGGTCTCTAAGAGGAAGCCTAATCATTTCTACGATACCGGTCCCTGGCTCGGCTCGTAACTGCATCGACCCCGCTTTTATCGGCATGTCGACTAACGAATCTAGCTCAGCGCTGACTTGATGTGACCTTTGTCCAAGGGGTTATATGGAGTTGCCAAAGGCGCGATTTCAGGGATATCTGAAATTGGTTGAGGCTCATTATCATCCAAGGGGCGAAATGAAGAGACATGTTCGTGCTTTCATCTATGTGGCTGCAGTCTTGGGTAAAGAGTCGAAGGTCGCCGACGCACTGTTCAAACTTGCGGAGGTCAAGGAGGTT
Organism: Candidatus Bathyarchaeia archaeon; assembly: GCA_035935655.1. Taxonomy (NCBI): domain Archaea; kingdom Thermoproteati; phylum Candidatus Bathyarchaeota; class Bathyarchaeia (SeqCode); species Bathyarchaeia archaeon. The sequence goes on along the minus strand of DASYWW010000012.1, from coordinate 21,267 downwards.
CACGTTATTCCGGGAAGGCACGACATTATGGCAGTTGTCGAGGTTCCTAGAAAACTTCTAGAGCCTGATGCTCAGAGCATCTACTGGTTCATAGTTGATCGTATCAAAGCAATCGGGGATGTCACCGACACGGAAACCCTGATTCCGATAGTCTCGGCTTCGAAATGGTCGGACTAGCTCCCGACCACTCTTGCGTCGTGAGACCCCATCGCTAATAACCCCCCTTTCTCTTAGGAGACTTCCTGCATGGCCCTGATTCCGCCCGAGACATGCGATTCAAGGCGCAACACGGCCTTAGATGGACGCGTTTGCTGGATTTATTCTAACTATCGGCGAACGACTTCCAGGCGAGATCTAGGGTGGGGAGATGGATTCGAGATCAGGGTTGATTTTGGGCGAATTCGCTAGTAATTCTTGTGGCGTCCTGTGTGCCTTTTTTTCCAACTATGTTTTCATAAGCAAAATCGAGTCGAAGCGGTATCGTTGTTCCTCTTGTTCCACTGGGAATCAGCTCGACTCTGAAAGCAGTTTGCTCAGTTTATTCTGCTGGGACTACCGGATCAGAATTATCAGGATCCGGCTAGCGAGGACGGCTTCAATAAAAGCGTCCCGCGGTTCGATTGCGTGCGATCCTTGAGGTTGGGAGACCGTGGTCTCGCTCCTTTCCATAAGGTATCAATACGAATATCGCTTCCGCTGCTGATAAAAAGGACGCCGATGGTTTCCACCTAATTACCTCTGTTTTCTCCTGAGAATTCCATTGATAACCAAGGGGAGATTGTGGATTCCACAAACATCGATCATGGCACCTTGTGCATTCTCTGGGCTATGCCCGATTTCAGTGGAGATGCATTTCGTTGCATAGCGTTTCCAACGGAACAATAGCCACTTCTGACTGATAAGTCTAGCCGGTAAACGCAATTAGAAGCTGATCTTCATTCTTCTTCTTCTTCTTTCCGGAAATTCCCTAGTCAATTCTCGCCCTTCCAGTTTGGTGCCAAACAGGTAGCATCTGCCAAAGAAATCGAGATCGTCGCGTAAAGTGTCTCAACCGGAATGGAGAGTACAAACCTGTCGTTTCGCTAACAGGTTTGCCTGTAAACATGTAGGTTTCAACCTATGCTGTCTCGACCCGCGCCAGACTGGGAGAATACGTGGAGCTTTCAATAAGTCTCTACATTTAGACCTAAAGTTTCGGCGATCTCCTCGAAATCACGATCCCTAGTGACTAGCGCATGAGAGCCTTCGAGTGCGATTCCTGCGATCATTATGTCCACATGGCTCTTCGCTCTTCCTAAGCGCAATAGTTCAGCTCTGATCTCAGCCGCCCTAACAGCCGCGGCTTCATCGAAGGGCAGGCTGCCGAACCTTGACGCTAGCGCTCGAAAAGCACTCGCCTCGGTCCTGGAGCCAGTGAAAATGAGACCTGCAGAGATCTCGTAAAGAACAGGAGTGCTTAGAAACTTTGCCTGGCCACTATCGTCAATCTGTTTTGCTTTGGCCAAAGCGGCGGGATCGGAGCGGAGAAGGTGTATTATGAAATTGGAGTCTATGGTGATGCCCAAGCGGTCACGACTTGTGGGCGACTCGCGTCCTTTGCGCTCTTATGTCCTCTTGTTTCATACGCGCGATCGTTTGAGCAAGGCGGTCAGCAGAACTACTGTGAAGCAGACCTCGAAAATCCAGGAAGGAGGGCTCTTTTGCGCCCAGCACCCTATTTACCGCATCGGAAAAACTCTCCCCAGGTCTCTTCGCTGCCTTCAACCTCGTGTAGGCGGAATCCTCCAGCGATATTGTCTTAGTGCCCATGCACCTATGCATGTGCATACATGCACTTAACCATTATGGACTCTTAGAGCTGAGTGGAGTACTGCAAACGAACCGTCCCGTTGCCGGAATCATAGTGGCACCGGTAGTCAATACAAACCTCTCGCCTAACTTACAGGTTTGCCCGTAAATCTGTGGGTTCTCTATTGCTGTTTACGTCTCCCTGTCTTATCGTGTAATCACTGATCATAGAGAAGAAAATAAAGATATTTTTTGGTGATAAATTTCAGAAAGTGCGTCTAACTGGTCCTAGGAGACTCTACTGAAGATCAGCGAGCGGTAGGATTTTCATCAGGAGGATAGATGGCTGTGCAGTCCGATGATCGTGATCCCAACGAGCTGCCCCTTTCTGGTCCGGATGACAACTCCTTCCTGTGGCTCGACGCTATCATCCGCTTCTCGCGGCTTACCAGTGGAGACATAGAGCACGTCGTTCTCTTTGTCATACTCAACATCGAGCTTCTCAGGTTTCAGCACTATGCTCGCGATACGACATCTCCCTTGATCTTCTTTGGATGAGATGTGAAGTAGGAAGTTATTATGTGCTTCTGACCCGACGGGGCGGGGCCTATTCTCCGAACTCTTGAAGCAGAGCTTTGAGGCTCAACGACTCGCCTTTCCGAATCTCTTCCCGAGCCTTGACAATCTCTTCTCTTTCTTCAGGTGAAGGATTCTCGTCTGTCAATAACATTGACCGAATCTTGAGAAGCTCCAATCTAAGACCTTCAAGCTTCTCGACAACAGTCTTCACTTGATCGTCGCCCATAGTAACAACCAACTTCTAGGCCCCATACTGTTATTGGGTGTAGAGCCAAACAAGCATTCATTCCCCGGAGCTAGGTCCCCGGACGAGTTCGTAAAACCTGTAGCCGCATTCCTGCTCGCATTCGGCGAGACCCCAGACGGCTAGGTCGTAGCCAGCGATAACATCTCCTACTGGCGTCGGAGTACGGCTGAGCTGGCATGAGAATGACCCCTAAGGATTACTCCAAAAGGACGGACAGGATCCTATAGAGACACTCGAGGAGATTCCTGCCGTCGCGAGACCTTTAGGGTCAGTAGCAGAAGTGGGCGAGTCACCGGCATATGTATAGGGATTGAGGCTCTGAGGATTCGAAGGATCGCTGGTAAGAGGGTCCTGGCTGATGAATCGTCCGATTGATGGGTCGTACCATCTGTGGTAGTCGTATTACAAACCTGTCGTTTGGCAACAGGTTTGCCCGTGAACCTTACATTGGGCTAGGTCTTTGTGTTGTGACAGGCATACTGAGGGATTACAGAGAGTCGCTTCTTTCGATACCTTTCAGGCCGTTGAAATCGTGATCGTGAGAGAATATTCTTCTAACGTCGTACTTTCGCATCACGATCAAGGACGCCACATCAGTCAAACTCAGCTTTCCTCTGTGCTCTGGGAAGAGTTTTAGCGATTCATTCATCATCGATTCGTTGACATATACCGTGAAGACCCTTGGTGAAGTCATTATTCTCTTCGCGACATTCGCAGCCTTGTCTGCTCCGAAACCTTTCCTCTTCCCCAAGATAGTGACCGTCTCGTCTAGGACGAAGTCTGTCGTCAGTCCACTCGGGGTCCTTCCAGTTCGTAGCGCTTCGATGACAGTGTGGGCCGAGCTGTGGAAATCGTCGTTCGTGTCAGCGTCTCCAACCCAGAAGGTTGTATCTATGAAAATCAAAGTTCGCCTGCTTCTAGACGCTCAAGGTCCTTGAGCACGTTATGACGTGTGCTGGACTTTCCGATTCCACAGATCCCTTTCAGCGGGTCCTTGTCGGGGGGAACCATGCTTCCGAGGAGACCTTCGTACTTCCTAATGTAGAGACTCAAGGCTTCCTCACCCTCCGCACTGAGCTCAAGCTTCCCATGCTTGGCCAAAACTATCCGCTTGAACTTGTCAATAGTATCATCCGCCGCTACGATCTTGATCTGAGCCAACGTCACTCAAGTACCCAAGTGACAAATCACCCATATTAGGATTTAGGCCACGGCATAAGCGGGAAGGCCGAATGACCTCCGTGAATGCGGGCAAGAGTGAAGCCGACGGGTTAGGCCTTTGCAACCTTTTAACTTTGTAGCTCGCAGAGACAAGTAATTGGTTCTAGCGGGATACCCCCACTAACTCCGAATCCAATCACGAACATGGTAGCTCTCACTACGGGAGCCTTCTTTCCGGAAACTCCTGTCTTTCTCTAAGACTCCTACTCCCTGGGCAAGTTCCATTCGCGGCCCAGCCCGCTGAGGAGGAAGAGCGGTTTCTTTCCGTGCAGTTTCCTGTAGAGCTTCTCGTCTGCGGTGACGCAGTTAGTGCCCACGATATCCGCCAGGGCAATGTAGCTCGCATCGTATGCGGACACGGCGTACTTTCTGGCGATCTTAGCCGTCTCGACCGCGAATTCTGCTCTCGGCGGGATGAGGTCCAGGTCAAGTTCTAAGAGTCTAACAATGCTTTGGGCGAGATCCTCCGTGGTCAATCTGGGATGGTAGACGAGCGCGTTCGAGACTTCATACACTAGAAGGTCTGGGGCGGCTATCTGCAGTCTTCCAGTCTCATGCGCCTTCTTCAGAAGGTCCGCTTTTTCTGAGTCAGTCTCCTCTACGAACCATTCCGTCGCGGTGGACGCGTCGACTATGAGGGTCTTCGGCGATCTCTCCACTCGCGGATAACCTTCGTACTATCAAACCCAGGCACCCGGCCAATCTCTTCCCTGAGATGGTCTATTTCCTTTGATGCCTTTCGGATCTTCTCATAGTCTTTGACTCTGCCCAATGATCGTTCTTGGACCCAGAGCCTGAACGCCTGCGAGGCCGCGTCTCCTATCTTCAATCCCGCCTTGACCGCTTCCCCCTTCAAGTTACGGTAGGCGGCTTCGTCGACGTCCTTTATCACGACATTAGATCCCATAGACCATCCAACGGGTAATACTTATAATATCAAGTATAATAAGTTATACACTCATCGCTCGTCGTCGGCGGATGATCGAGGATTATCGCCTGGATAGAACCTAGGTGAAGACGAAGTTGCATTTCGTTGCATAGCATTTCCGACGGAACCATAGTCACTTCGAGATGCATTTCGTTGCATAGCAATCTCAACGGAAACATAGTCACTTCTTACTCATAAGTGTAGGCGGTAGCGTAACCCGATTATCGGACTATTCACAGACAGGTAACTAGAGTAACGGGAACCGAATTTTCTGGCCGAACGTTCGGGTGGCTCTTCAAAAGAAACCTGATGTGCCAGGTTTTCCTGGCTCATGTTCGTTCTAACCTGCTATGCGTTATTTGGAAAGATAAGCGTTCTTGTCACGCGAAACCCATTCATTAGGTGCTACCTTCCAACCGTCTTCTCTGTGGATCCGTTCCCAGAACTCCTCTAGAAACACATTGACGCCAACCTGACAATCAAACCAAGTGAACAGGTGCGTCTATTGAGAAACACCAAAGCTCGGGTTGATTCAAAGACCGAGAGGAGGCAGTTTTTCCCTCAGTTTGGAGAGAGTAATTGCCAAAAATCAGCCCGGATCCTTAGTAACCCACTTTGGTAAACCCGATTATCCTGAGGCCGTAATTGTGTTAGCTGTCAATAATTAGGATTCTTGCTGTAACTCCGCAACAAGAAATTTCCTGTGTGGGTGCAACAGATGTTAGTGTGATGGTATTGTCTCTTAGGGTGCCAATGCTGTTCGCAAAATCTGCTACAACTCCGACGCCGACGTTTCCCCCCGAGATTCGATTGTTGACAGCCGTATTATTGCTGTCCTGAATTACTAGCCCGAAAAAGCGGTTGTCCCTAATGGCGTTGTCGACTGTTCTGCAGCACTCTGGGGAGAAGAAAAGAGAGACCCCAACATCGTTGCGGGACACGTTGTTGTCAGCAATTACAGTTCCGGGCATAGCCTCGAATGCCTGGACACCTATACCCTGGGATTGACTTATCGGATCCGCGCCGCAATCAGAAGGGATTGTGCAAATGTTTCCGGCAACTGTGTTGTCGGTAACCGATGCCACCGCCCCTATTCCGACTAGGATACCTATCTGCGCGACAGTCGGGGTGGCACCGACGCCAGTAACCACATTGTCTGAGACTGTCGCCATGGATCCAGCCCCTGTGACGGTGATGCCGAAGTTCTGATAATTGTCGACGACGACATCCCTGATCGTTCCATGACCCACTGAGCCGCCTCGCACCAGAAACGTCGGGAGGCCGATGACGATCGCGAATCCACTGAAGCATCCCCGAAGCGGTTCGTCGCGTAGGTTTGTGACTCGCGAATCTAACATCGAAATACTTGCCCCATTAACAACGCTGACGCCAATGGTCAGACGCACAATCTTGGTCGGGTTCAACGTGTCGCACCCCGGAGCAGGACCAGTAACCGTGAGGCTCGAAATGCTAACTCTAGCTGAAGATGTAACCTGAACAATTGCAGCCATCGGAAATCCTCCCCCTGCAGTGCCGAACGCGCTTAGGCTTGAAGGTGCCTGAATGATTGTCGACTGAGCTCCCGATCCAACAACATTCAGATCCTTATTGATCCTAAGCTGTTCCCGATAAGTTCCTGGAAGCACGACTATTGTAGCTCCCGGACTTGCCGCGTCTATTGCGGATTGCACGGTTGGAAAGTCCCTAGGCACGACGATGGACATAGCGTAGGCTCTCGAGATCACGATACTGCTGCTGAATACGCCTAGGACGAGAACGAGCGTGAGAATAGATACGCTTCTAACGGACTGTAACATAGCAATCGATTTCAATCCAGATATGTTCTTAAAGTCGGGCCGAGACCTCATCACAATTTGTGACAATTCTAGCCCAGAATGTCCCAAAATCGAAAACTAAACCTGCAAAGCCGACAGGTGTTCCATTAGATGCCCTAGATATTCATCTTTTGAGAGAGATTCTACAGGGCTCGGCCGCACTACCCCTCGATCCAAATTTCAGAAAGTCCTTCAGAACTATCGCCCGAAAGTTGAGGGTCGACCAGGACACGGTGAGATATAGAATGAAACGGCTTGAGCAAATGGGATTCATAACCGACTGGCGAATTCTACTCAACCCTCACATCCTTAGGTTGCGTCATTGGGCCATTGGCGTTGACGTCCCAACTCCTACGTCAAAGGATGACGTAATTGGAAAACTCAAGCTTATGCCGGATATTTTCATGATCATTAACTACTTCGGTACTCTTCTTGGAATTGTTTTTGCATCTGAAGCAGACCGGTCGCCTCTAGACAGAGCCGAACTGATTCGAAGATTATCAAATGCGTCAAATGCACCCTGCATGGAAATTTTCTGGCCGGAGTATAGAACTCGTTTGTCGGCTACTGACTGGAAGATCCTCCGGAGCCTCAACCCGAACCCGCGCAAGTCTTGCACATCCATTTCGCAAGAGACTGGCAGTTCGACTCGGACCGTTACGAGAAGGCTGCAGAGGATGGTTTCAGAGAAGGGGGTCTTTGCGCTAGCAGTCATCGACCCGAAGGCGCTGCACGGCACCGTACTGGCCAGTATGAACGTCGGCTATTCGCCGCGGAATGGAGGCGAACTCAACCGGAAAATCCTAGAACAATTCAACGAATATATTTGGTACTTGTTTTTCACGCTGCCTTCGGAGCAGGACGTCCAGCATACTGTATTCAATTTCGCCTTGCCAAATATTTCGAAGGCACGGGAAATACTTGAGTGGACTAGAAAGCAGCCCAACATACTAGATTTACGGATAGATTTGATGGAAGATCATCATATCTTACTTCAAAATCTTGACCATTACATCGAGAGAGATTTCAGGGTAGCGTCTCTCTAGGACCGGGCTTGTGCTCGGCCATCTGCGCGAACCCTATGGCGAAACCTTCGCGCTCGGGTGGTACATTCTTACAATGGTCTCTTTTCTCAGCTGTCTGTATTGCGGGGCATTTTTCCGAATTACTTACACTTGAGCTCAAAACTGTCATTGTTGCGGAAGCATTCTCGGGCTGGTCTTATCAAGAATGAAGGAGGTGAGACATTTAGTATGAGAACTATATTGCGAAGCAAAAGATTCCTCATTCTGTCTGCCCTAGTCATGATCACTGTGATAGGTACGGCTGCAGCAGTAACAGTCTTGTTTACTCATACGTTTCCAAGTGTGACTGTTCCTGGTGTTGCACCTCTCGTCACTTCGAATCCGAATTGTAGCTCACTGGTCCTAGCTGGGGTTGGTCCGACGACCGCATCTGGTATCGCCGTGTTCACCTGTATTTCGACGACGACGTCGCCTTTTGCTTTCAGCACTGGCTCCCGAGCTGTGGCTGTAAGTGCAACTGGAAGCATACCCGCAGGATACACAGACCTCTATGTTACTCCCGCACCGACTATTCCCTCACCGACGTGTGCCCTAACAGCTGGTAGCGTCGCAATATTATCCAGCAATCCAGGGACTGGAACAGCACTTACGGTAACAGCCGCCACACCCTCGCCGCCAGGCGGGTTATCTGCTAATAGCTTCTACAACTACTGTGCTGACTATAGCAATACGTCATTGCAACCATTGGTAATTCCAACATTCACAGTTGACTGGCAACAATAGTGTTAGGATCGATGTCAGGTCAAGATCCGCGTCGAAATCCCGTTTTCTTTCCTCACAACCTTCAGGTCATGGTCACCAAAATCTTGCATTCTACTGGTAATCAGTTGAGTCATTGACGACACCGGTTGTAGCACGACCTTGTTCTCATGTTTGGCGGATTGGCAAACTAGTTCTAATGGTCAGCCTCTTCCTAGCGCTCCTAGCAGGAAACGTGCACGCGTCAGGAATAACTCGCGTTCTAACCACCAGTTGTAGTGCGCTCGTACCCTCGGCAAATATGCTATTCAAAGACTTGGGGACGGTACTCTTCACTTGTGGCCCGAACCCAGCACTTAGAGTAAACATGTCCGGTTCTGCCACGCCGGGATTCCAGCTGCCCAAAGGCTACATTGTCTTGATGATTGTTCACCATGTTTCAGGCAGCCAGAAATGTGGACTGGGAATAATACTCCTGCCTGGTCACACTACCAGTTTTCCAACAATAGGCAATTTTGACTATTGCGCACTCTATTTTGGTCCACCAGGCACGGTCCTAGCCGCCTTTGCATTGTCATGGTCGCAAAGCTCCACAGAACGGGAGTAATGTTTCGAATTTGATTCCGGAAACTGTTTAGGACTACTAGGTTGACTCGTCCGGTCTTCGATTTCCGGTATCGTTATGTAATATCGTAATGGTTCTTTGGAGGCGACCCACAACCTGTAACGCTTTTCGAACGAGTCTAGATTGCCGTCAGTTCTGGAAGGGATTGGACTGTTGCTAAGGTTCTTTGCAATCCTTCACGCTCGGATTTGAGTCATAATCCAATCGACTACTTGCGAAATAAACTGGGGGTGGCTCTTCAAAAGAAACCTGATGTGCCAGGTTTTCCTGGCTCATCGTCCTTCTAACCTACCATGCGTGCTTTGGAAAGATAAGCGTTCTTGTCACGCTAAACCGACTATAGTGAAGGTCGATTTGGAAGCCCAAAATAGGCTCTTGTGATGCGTCTTATGATCCTATCTTATCCCATCCGCCCTTGAAGGACTCGTACTCCTTGGGCTCCAGCCAGTAGCTATGTTCTCCTTCCTTACCAACTTCATGGATCTTGCCTCGGATTTCATCGATTGTTGTAACGAATATTTCTGGGGTGGCTTCTAAGACGCGGCGACAGATGACCAGATAATCGGCAAGCAGGTTCTCTTTCTTGTTTCCCATTGGAACGGGATTTCTCTTGCTGAGTGCCTTAACCTGGATCGTGTGGCGCCGTTTGGCCTCTCGATCGTAGATTACTACGTCGATCCCCCTTGCATTTCTAGATGTAGGTAGGACGTTCCAGCCACGTTTTGATAGTTCGTAACAAACTAGGAAAAGCCCTGCATTTCCTACCACCTGATTGTCGGTCTTGTGGTCCTTGTCCAAGTCGTCTTCAAACGGTGTAAGTCTGCTGCCTGCCAATACGATCGGAAGTCAACGTACTAGATTGTTACCCTCTGAGCTTTCCTAGAATCTGCCGGTCGCGGCTTTCTTGACTCCCGAAGAAGAGGGAGGTTTCCGAAACCTACCTGTGCGCATGATTGGTCGCGCGTCTAGTCCGTCTGCTTCAAGCCCTTCAATTTTCCGTAGACGGGTACGAGGACGCTTGAGGGGAACGCAGCTAGTGCGGGCGACTCCTGTCATAGCCCATTATGTGACGAGATCGCCCAAATACCTTGCCTAAGCTCTCGCACTCGATTCGTGGAACACCAAACTGACCTAATCTGCTCTCTTCAACGCTGCTTTGGTAGCACAAATCGCGTCAGCGGCGTCGCCAACGCCACGAATCGATGATGGTAGTCGAAGATTTACGCATTGGAAGCTTACTGGATGTAAGCGTTCCACGGTTCACGTTCCGATTCGAAGACTGGTGGTCCACAAACGTGCATCAGCGGTTCACTGGAGAACTCGTATCCACACTTCGGACACATCTTCGATCTTGTCTCCACCGGTCGCGACTCCGATAGCCTGACGGTATGAGTGGATGCGAATCCGCATTCGGGACAGATCGAGAAGTTGTGGTAAACCCATAACCGAGCGGAACAATTTGGACAATGAGAAATCCTGCCAGTTAGCATCTTACTTCCTCCACTTCTTCAATTCGTCAAGTCCTGGAAGCGAATCGCTCGACGGTTGAAAATGAGTCGCGAAGAATCCTGCAATCCTTTCACGAAGGCCGAAGATCGCCAAGTCCACGATTAGCACCAAGCCGAGAATCACAAAAAACACGATCACCTGGAGAACCTCCGAGCTAGTCGGCTGATTGCTATTGTTACTCCTGTAAAGAGTGGAATCACAAGTGTCAAGACGTATCGAACGTCGAGTCCGAACACGAATGGAAAGATCGGGAGTCGTTCGTCAACCACGATCATTGAAGCATCTAATGCGAGAACTGAGCCAAATACAACGGTCACAATCTTCTCAGCCGATACGGTCCTCGATGCTCCCTGACCTTCACTGTACCCTTAATGGTTATGGTAACTAATAGGCATACATGTAACTATAGAATGATAGGGATCGTGACAGACTCTATGAACTATGGTCTAACCAATAAGGTCGAGAAGAGGCCTCTGAGAACAGTGCGAAAGGAGAAAGTTACGGTTGAGGTGTTCGTGGAAACCTGCCCTGAATGTGGCAAGACCTTCCGCGCTCAAAGTGAAAAGAGAGTCGAGTGGATGCTCCAGAGCCACAAAGCTCTCGTTCACATGATCGAGAAGACTTAGACTCGGTAAGAGTCCATGTCGGTTACTTGGACAGTTACGCCAACTCTTTGTTCTAAAGGGTATCTGGATCGCTGGCTGTATCGAAACGGTTGGATAGGGGTTAGTTTTGATGTTGAGGTTGAGACCCGCCGTTCTCCTCTTCTACCTCGTTCCATTATTTGTTGCAGCCTTTCTCGCAACGCTAGCCAGTGCTTCGATAGGCTCACTTTCAGGCTGGGGCTTTCCATTACAATGGAAAATCGGCGGATGCACTACAATCAACGGTGGGCTGACATGTGCTGCTGAGTATGACAATTGGCTCTTTCTCGCGGCTGATACACTGTTCTACACTCTTGTTGGATATGTTCTTCTCTACGCAGGGTATGTGGTTGCGCCTTCTACTGTCAAGCGTGTGGCTATTCTGAGCCCTAGGACTGTCCTGTTCAACACTCTCATCGCGTCCGTTTTCACCTTAGCCACGGGATGGCTCGGGACGGAACAGTTCGTAAGTCCGGGAGGATTTTCGGGGCAGAGCTACGGTTTTCCCCTCGCGTGGAAGACCACTCTTGCCAGCTGCCCTCCACCCTGTATTCAAGCCAACGGGACCAGATACGATTGGATCCTCCTCACAGGTGACCTTCTCTTCTACCTGACAGTAGGATATGGCATACTACTCTACGTGCTTCGATCGCGAGATCAACCACACACCTTCAAAGTGAAGCTAGAATCTGGGAGAGTTCTGGGGATCTTAGCGCTTGCAGTAATCGGCCTTTCCTGTGGCAATTACGCGTATGATTCTGTGTATGGTACTGGAAATCATTGGTCTGGGTATGGGATGCTAGTGCTTGACCACTATGGCTTTCGGAGCGCCAATCTACTAGTCGTCTGGTTGAAAGACGTCGGACCGGGAACTGCAACAGCAACCGGCATCTCCATCAAGAACGCAGACGGATCCGGGCCTGCAGCCTCCTATGCTCTCAACCTTACAATCGATCAGGGTTCCCTGGGAATGATCTCCGAAAACACGACGAGCCAAGGACTACAACTAGCTCAGAACGGCACGTACAATCTCCAGATTACCGAGTCACAGTTCAGAGAGTACACTTTCAGCGTCACCTGGACCTAGCGCTCGACTCAATCCCCGACGGGACCTATAAGAGGCACGAAACCGCGAGATATTCTCGGCGTAGCTTAGAATCAGATTGTTTGCTCTTGTGCAGACGAGTCCGATGCAAACTAGCTTGTCCATTGCATAGGATTGCTAATCGATGATCGTGCAAGTTCTTTCAAGAGTAAGTCTCTTGAACTCCGTGAGATGGTGAACTACTTAGAGCCTGAGCGTTCGGACTTTGCAGAAACGGAGGGCGATTTCTTCCCCTGTATTGCTTCCGCACTCTTCCCAGATAGAGTATCGGTGAATTTCTTAGTGGAGGCGCGGCGATCTTTCACTCTTACTACGGTTCCGTCTCGAGTCTTCCAACCAGTTCTAACCTCATGGATGCTGAATGAGACTCCGGCCATATCCTCGATTCCGCCCTTGGGCTCTTCGAGAAACGCATCCTCCACCAGACCCCGTGCAGTTTGAAGCGTTAGCCCTGTTCTCGTCCGCAAGAACCAGACAACCCAGGCCTTCGTCTTACCACTCTTAACCAGCCTCCTTATCGCCGCAAGCTTCTGCATCCTCCACTGAACACCCTTCTGCCCCTTCGGATCCAACAACGCCTCCAGATCATTCTGACTAGGAGGCGGCAACCGCTCCTCCCCACTCACGTCCAATCACTCTACCCCCAACCTACCCCAACCCCAGAATCTACAAACCACGTAACCACAACCACCCAACCACAGTACCAGAGAGACAGAGACACAGGGAGAGAGCAAGACACCCCGCACACACACGACCACGACCAACCAGAATTGCTCGGGCAGCAACACGCGCAATTCTATGGTGGTAGTAATTGTGCTTTGTTAATTGTTGGATTGTGGGGTTCAATCCCGGGATTTGGTGAGAAAGTGGTTGAGATGTGGTGTTTTGGCTTGGTTTTGGGCGATTCCTAGACACTATGGCTGGGAGCGTTTGTACTGTGGCTAAGGGGGGACGACGTAGTGCTTTTTCTGAATAATGCCGCCCGTCGAAGCCAATAGACAGGCCGAGATCAAGTAGTGTTTTTTTCGGCTATCTGTCGTTATCTTTGAGTGCTTTGACTCACCTTTTCGCGTCAGGATAGGATGAGCGTCAGGAAAGACGCGTCATCTCTAAGTTGTGTGCCTAGAATTATCTGAGAACGCCTTCACACAAAGCAGATTTTGACCGGTTCGGAAAACCCTAGTATTAATACGGGTAGGCGCCTTGTCTCCTGAAGTGGAGGCCAAAGTTGACGAGTTCTGTCACGGTCGCTGAAGAGAAGAAGACTAATGCTCAAGAGGAAATTCTGGGAGTGGAAAGAGAAGGTGTCGAGGCGATTCTTCGGAATGATGCAGAAGTCATCGGACAATTCCTATCGGACGATTGGATTTCTATCGACCATGATGGAAGCGTTATCACCAAATCGAATTTTCTTGATGCGATCACATCGGGTGATTTGAGCCATGAAGCGATGGAGTTCAGAGAACCTCGAGTACGCACCTACGGGAATTTTGCCATGGTTACAGGGTTGGCGACTAGCAAGGGCAAGCTTTTGGGACAGGAGTTCCGAGAGCGCGAGAGATATACGGATGTTTTCGTGAAGGAGAATGGACGATGGCAATGCGTGCTGACCCAGCTCAGCACTTTCATCGAGAAGTAGTCGAGTTATCCTGGAACAGCCTAATTTCGCTCAGGTTCAAGTAACGCCTCACTGGCCGATCAATTCTCGTTACTCAGTGGAGTGGCTTGGCTAGTAGATTACTGATGGAAGATAAGCTCCGCGGGGCTCGTTGTAAAGCCCAATGGTCATCAGTGTCATTTGCTGGTTGATTCTTAGTCCATTGTCCAGCAGCCACCGCATGAGTCCGAAATTCCTGCTTGGCACCAGAATGCCAGGATAGCCGAATGAATCGCTGTCTGAAATGAGGGCCATTATGTCTTCGTTGGATTCTCCGACCGAATGTCCGAACCAGCCCAGTCCAGTCGAGTAACCCGTGATTCTGTCCTCATTTCTAACAACTAGTCCGTTTCCATTCTTCGTAGCCTCTGATAATTCGCCGCCGCGATGATGTCCATGTATCTTACCGCAAAGTATGTTGCATTCTTCAAGGTCGGATTCCGTAGCTTTTCTCACTGTCCGGCCCCGAATTTTGTTTCTAATTGATGACGCCCACTGAAAATTGGACAAGGTTTCTCTCGTCTCGAATCCAAGCTTAGTGTACAGCGACAACGATCTCATGTGATAAGCGGCCTGGACGAGCCTGGTTCCTGGTGCACCCTTCGCGTTTGATCGACGTATTACATTCAGCATCAGTTCCCTCCCAACGTTCTTGTTCTGAATTGTCGGGTCAACCGTTATCGGGCCTACTCCAGTCACTGGGTTCCATTCATGAAGAAAATTGCTTCCTACCAGCTTCCCACGGTTTTCGGCGACGACAGAGTAGAAGAATTCCGGATGAGACAGTAAATAGTGAATTCCTCGTGTTGCGGCTTCTAGGTTCTGAAAATCACAGGTATATCCGTGCTTCTTGGAGATCGAGTCAAATGCAGCGTAGCAGATCTTTCCTAGTTCCTCAGCATCTTCAGGTCGACCGGGACGCATCTTGAGCTGTGAGGAAACAGGCTCTTGCACTTGCACTTTCAAAAGCCTCAGCCTGGTAAAATCGGCCGATATGTAATCATTTCTTATAAAATCCTGAGTGAAGTGAGCCGCGACGCAATCAGTAGCGCGAACTACTCGTACCTTTGCGGTCGATTGACGTCTGTTGCTCATTGAACAAGCTATACTCCAAACACTACACGCGCATGCTTATTGAATGCCGTTCGCCAGGAACCACGTAGGTTGTTGAAGTACGGCTCCTACAAGGCGTGTCAGGTAGATAGAGCAATCGCAGGATTGATCAAGACATAAGCTCTGATGCAACATCTTAAATGTGAACTTCGAGTCTGAGAAAGGTGAAAATACATGAGAACAATCTTGAAAGGACTTCTTCTCGTACTCGTGGGCTTCTTGGCAGTGCTTGTACCGATAGCTCCAGCAGTGGCTGCAGGTAAGCATAATGAAATGGAACTACGCTTTCTAGTCGGGACGGGGCAAATATGTAGTCTTGCTCCCGACGCATGCCCTGACGTGTCCAAAGCGGCGAATGGTGACACCATCTCACTAGCCGGCCAGGGAACGATATCGACCGGCGATGATGAAGGTGGGGCGGGAGACGCTACGGGTCATGGCACGTTTATCCACATGAAGGCAGACGGTAGCGTCCTTGCGCAGGGAACTTGGAAGGCGACCCGGCTCCTTAGCTTCACCCCCTACGGCAGTGGAAGCGTTCAGGGACTTCCGGCTAACTTTCAGGGCGGACTTGCAAAGATTGGCATTACCCTCAGAGCCAACCTTGGAGATCGAACGACCGTTCTACACGGCATCCTCGCGGTAGACTGTGTACTTGGTCATCCTCCATCGACAGACAAGGAAGGTGTGACTCTGACCGTACCAAATCTGATTACCTTCGACACAAAAGTGAGCGGTTTCACCCTCTTCATCGCTGACAATAACGATTGACCTCCGGGTTAAGATCTGAACTCAACTGACCGCGAGCCGCCCAAGCCCGACGAAAATACCCTCTTTTCTTGAGTTCTGACAGACTCAGCTCCGCAGACCGCGGTTGGGATCTCTATCAGCGACGGCCCTTAGTCGTTCCGAGAATGATTTCTTGAATGGAGAAAACTCTGTTGGTGGCTTTGAAAAACCATCGCTGTCTCGCCAGCCAATCTGGTTAGATACTAAGAAAGTTGCAGACTAATGAAGAACTCCCTGCTCGCGCATCGAAAAGCTTCAGGATTCATGTTCCGATTTATGGCGGACCTCCGCGGGGTTCGGTTCGTGCTATTGGTACTATTTTGTGGGGGTTCGTTCGTCTGCGAACGATCAGGTCATGATAGTTCTTGATTGAAGTGACTCGGCCCTGCTTTCCTTTGTAGCTTGACACCCACTTCTGGAAGCAGGCCTCTCGGTCGAAAATGTGGGTTGCTTCACATTCTACCCAGACCCTGCCTGCCTCACCAGGCATCTCCACGACGTGCAGAACCGCATCCTTTGGCTCCAAGCCAGCGATCTTCCTATCAAGTATCAGCAGCTTTGTAAGCTTGCCACATACAGGACATCGCGCCTCCGCCTCAAGGTCTCCGGTGAGTCCGCTTAGCAATATGTCAGCTCCGCATCGGACGTATTCGCGTTTGCCTTCCCGAGGCGCTCTCTGCCACTGCAGCCGGTATAGAGTGGGGGTTCGGGAGAGTCCGACGGTTGTTTGAGTCGTATGTCTTTCGTTCAGTTCTGAATCCTCGCTATTCTACGTTTGGACAAACTCAACGACTTTGCAACATATAATTAGCCTCTGAGGCAGATCCCAAAAAAAGAGGGGGAAATTTTCACGGGCAAGACCACTCTAGGTAGTTCTAGTCGTACCTGCGTATGTAGGCTTTGTAGCTCGCTGTACCTTTCTCCTCGTCGAATTGACCTTCCCAGAGACCGAATGCTGTGTTGAGCCACTTGTACCGGTTATCAGTTGTCGAGAACTGGGCGGTCATGGCGAGTCGCCAGCGCTTCGCAAACGACGGGTCAGCTCCGCGCAACCCATAGCCCCTGGTGTCGAAAAGGATCTTCGCGCCGTCCTCGGTTTCTATCACTCCGCCATCACTCTCCTTGCAAAGGTGTTGGCCCGGTCCCGGGTCAACGCCGGCTTGTACGAGTAGGTAGGCGCAGTCCTGAGCGAAGAACGACATCTTGATTCTACCCTGGATAATGTCGCCCTTAACGGTTCCGACACCGTTTACGATGAAGACGCCTTCCCTGTCCCTCGCTGAGACGAAGGGTTTTCCGTCGGGCGAGGCTTTCAAGTCGAAGTCAAAGGCGTGCTCTAGTCCATTGTGTTCAGCTGGAGTTACGCTTTTCGTCTGACTGATTGTTTGGGTCATTTTCGTAATTAGTAATGTATCACTCTATCGGATTGGTCTTGCACCGCATGGATACGGCAGTTTTTATACGGTCGACTTGGCTCTTGCTAGCAGCATTGAAGCGTCTAACTCTGGAGTTTCCGTATCAGGAACTGTGGCGTAGAGTATTCGGGCCGAATTACGATAGGGTGGAAATTCTGGAAGCGGTGAAGAGTCTCAAGTGCGATTTCGAAGGGCTGGCTGTTATCTGCCGGATTCGGTTCAGAGACAAGAGGATGAAAGCGACCGATCTGGTTGGGAAGGGAGCGATTCGAAGCGTTGAAACTCTCTACAAAGACAACGATGGGTCTCTGACCGTTTTCGTTGAGGGGAGGCCAGTCGTCCACGCTCCAAAACAAATGCATGCAGGAAACCTCAACAGAACCCGTCCTCATCTAGTTGCTGCCGGCCCTCCTGAATTCGTGGACAGAGATAGGATGAGGGTACGGCTTCTCTGCCGGGATGAAGAAGTGCCTAGGATTCTCGACTTCTATGAAAGAACCCATCTGCCTCATACGCTGGTCGAAGTATCTCGCTTCGAATCGGTATCGGACTCAGACCTATCTAGGTTAACCGCGAAACAACGACAAGCTCTCCTAGCGGCTTACAGTCTGGGCTATTACGATGTACCGAGGAGAATTTCCTCAGAGCAGTTGGCGAAGCGGCTCAACGTGGGGACTTCTACTTACGCCGAACATCTAAGAAAAGCCGAGAGAGGATTGCTCTCCAGTGTCCTTTCGCGATAAACCCGACCATCGATGGGTCATGATCGACAAGCAGTTGATCTAGCGGAAGCGAAGAGGCGTCTAGGCTATTCTGTGCAACAGCTGAGTTGTCCGACGTCTTTGTAGAATGACTGCGCTGCCAGTTTGACTCCTTCTGACAGGGTCGGAAATACGTGGACTGTATCGATTATGTTGTCGATACTGAGTTTGAACTTCACAGCCAATACTCCCTCGTGAATGAGGTCTGCTGCGTGTGGGGCGACCATGTGGAGGCCAAGGATCTGCTTTGTCTCTCTGTTGATAACTAGCTTCACAACGCCGCGGGTCTCGCCGATGATCCTGGCTTTCGGGACAGTATCGAGAGGAAGTATGGTGCAGGAGCATTTTATTCCTCGTTCCTCCGCCTGAGCCTCTGTCAACCCGACACTTGCGACCTCAGGATATGTGAAAACCGCGGAGGGGACTTCATTGAAGGCGATTTTCTTCTTCTCTTGTCCGAATGCGTTACCGACTGCAACTGCGCCCTCTTTTGCAGCAATAGTCTCCAGCATTGGCTCGCCAATCACATCACCTGCGGCCCAGACGTGCGGGGCGGAAGTCTGCATCTCATCATTAACAACGACGAAGCCATGCTCGTCTGTCTTCACTCCTGCATTCGGCAGGTCAAGATGGTTCGTGTTAGGAGTCCTTCCTGTCGCAAAGAGCAACTGTTCACACGTTACGTTGAACACTTTCCCATCGACATATGCATTGATGATCTTTCGATTGCCCTTCTCGCCCACCCAGTTGAGCGTCACGTCGGTGTGAATCGTTATGCCCCTTTCCTCAAGGTGCTCCGTTAGAACATCAGAGACTTCGGGCTCACCATCCGGCAGAATTCTGACACTCCTCTGCAAGACCGTGACATCAGTTCCCAGCTGAGCATACATTTGCGCAAACTCTAGTCCCAAAGCTCTTCCGCCCACAACGCACATGGACTCGGGAAGTTCTGTGAGACTCAAGGCTTCTTCATTTGTTAGATAGTCGATCTTTTCGATTCCCTTCACCTTTGGCAGATTCGGCCTCGCACCGGTCGCGATCAGGAATTTGTCTGCGGTCAATGTCTTGTCTCTGACCTTCACCTCGTTCTTTGATACGAATCTTCCAAGTCCTTTGTAGTATGTCACCTGTTTGAGATTTTTCAGGACGTTGGCATATTTCTCTCTCCGGAATCTTCTTACGAGCTCGTCTTTCTGCTGGATCACTTGTCTGAAGTTCAGCTTTCCTTTGCCGTAGTGTATCCCTTCGAATGAATTGTCTGATGCATCGTGGAAGAGTGTGCCGACGGTGATTAGTCTCTTGCTGGGAACGCATCCGACATTGACGCAGGTGCCTCCAACTACTGTTCCCTTCGTGGCATTGCTGCCGACCATGGCAGTCTTCACTCCAAGATCGTTCGCCTTTATCGCAGCGGCAAACGCCGCAGATCCCTGACCAAGAATTACCAGCTCATATCCCGTAGACATCAACATCACCGCTTGTTCTCATCTCGTGCGTTCATAAAGAGCGACGACTGGTCTTACTGAAGTCGGTCAGCAGCCTCGGCATTGTCCCTTCTCGACGGAATGAACGTGTAGGAGCGACTATTGCCTATATTATGAAGCGCATTTTCTCTAGCGTGCTAAAATGGTCTGTGAGCCCACAAGATGCTTTCAGGGCAGAAGTCATCAGTTTCTTGTTTCTGCCGGTTCTCTGTAGGATTCGTCTCCCCAACCGGTAATAGAAATTGCTCTCTGTCGTCGTAAGTCGTGCAGTTCGTTCAGCTCCAATTTGGATGAACCTGGCTTGTCTTCGCCTGTCCTTCTCGTAACTTTTGAGTGCTTTCTTGGTGAAGTCATTCAGCTCAAAGCATTTCTCAATTGTATTTGCGAGGGATACAGCGTCTTGCAATGACAAGTTCGCTCCTTGGGCCCATGAAGGGTCGAGGGCGTGAACAGCATCTCCGAGCAGCGCAATCCGGTCCGCAACCCAACTCTTTACATCAACCCTTCTAGAGGAACTATCGGCGACGTCTTCCCAGGACCTAAGATTGCCAAGCGCGCCGGAAACGTCGGGTTCAATTTTGGCAAGTCGTTTCTTGAACCATTCCAACCCTCGGGACTTGAACTCTCTGACAGTTCTGCTCGGATGGTAATAGAAGATGTAGGTCGACTCCGGTGTTGGAAAGAATCCCGCCATCTCACCTCGAGCGAAATACTGCCTCGCTTCATCTCGAAGCGAGGACACGGCTCCGGCAAGCATAAAGAAAAAATGGTCGGAATATTCTTTGACGCGGACAGGCGTTCCGATTTCCTTCCTCACCATGGAGTCTACGCCGTCGGCCCCGACAACGAGTCTCCCTGAGAAGTTAATGCGAGAGCCGTTTTTTTCTGCGCCCACAAGGACTCTGTCAGACTTGTCAGGTACTAAATCGCGAAAGAACGTTGACGCGCAGATAACCCCGTCCCTCTTGGAAAACTCGTCTCGAAGCACGAGCTCCAGCTCGCTGGGGATTATCGTCAACAAATAGTTGTGAGGATGGTCTAGAACAGAGTAGTCAAGGATGGCCAGCGGCTTTCCCCCTATCTCCTTCCATGCAACCCGAGTGGTTTTGGACCCTATGCCGACAACTCGATCCAGAAGATCCAGGTCTCTTAGTGCGGCTAACCCATTCAGCTGGAGAGTCAGTCCTCGTTTGGATCTAGGCACTGCAGGTTTGGCCTCAAGTATACACGTTTTTCGTTTGTTGTGGGTGAGGGCGCAACCCAAGGCGAGACCGCCTATTCCCCCACCGACAATTACAACGTCATAGTCGTCCACAGACATCGGGCCTTGCATCTCCAAATTGTCAAAGTTTGGCGCGTCTTATGTATCAAGACGCTTTCCGAACTCCAGTGCGGCTCGGAAGCTGGGAATGGTCGTGTCGCTCTTCTCCTCCTTGGGACAATCCCTCTTCCTCTCTCTGGTCCAGTCGTTCTTGTTCTTTCTTTGGTCAGGGCCTCATCTTCTGGCCCTTTGCCATCATCTATCTAACGAGAAAATGTAGCGCTGGAAATGTTTGAGAATTACAATCCACCTCTCTCTGGCATCCTAAGCTTACGCTCCCTATTCCTCATGGAGTTCGTGGTACGATTCAACAGCTTCTTTCGCCACGAATCCGAGTATAACCGCCGTCGCCAAATAATCAGCCCACCAGAGCCCCAAGAAATATTCTGCAAGAAGCCCACCGAGCAGAGCTACGGCCATAAAGAGGCAGGTCACGGACTCTATGGCATCAATCGAGAGAGA